>JABGVY010000500.1 GCA_018645845.1 Gammaproteobacteria bacterium
CCACAGGAAGCGAGTAGAAAGAGTAAACCTAACCCTGTAAACCTTAATGAGGCCTGCATAAATACTCCTTTGTTTCGTTAACGCAGCATAACAAACTTCGTCCTGTCCCCGTCTATCGCGCATAAAAAAAGGGCAGCTAACGCTGCCCTTTTCAAACCGTTCTTTGGAACCTTAAGCCCTATTGGGCACCGGGTTACTTAGAACTTGTACTGGAAACGTGCATTGAAGTGTCTTGGTAACTCAGGCAATACAATGGTTCCACCAAACAGATTAGGGAAGTTAGATCGGAAGTACTCTTCATCTGAAAGGTTCTTGCCACTAACGCTAACGAGCCAATTTTCGGTCTGAAACGCAACGCCTAAATTGATCAGCGTGTAGTCAGGCAAGGTAACAGCATTAGAATAGCCGGAAGCTACTTCGTCCACATCAATAATCGACCCATTGACCGTCCAGCCGTTGCCAAAGTCATAGGTACCGGTCATCGTGAAGATGTCTTCTGGCATACCAGCACGTCTGGAACCACTCGCGATATTGCTAACGTTTCCTCCGAGCGTACCACCGTAAATCAGATCACAAGAGATATTCTGCATATCATCACAACCAATAAAGCTAAATCGACGGCCATTTTCCTCAGTGCTTAGGTTTGTCACCTCGATGTGAGAGTAGCCGAGCGTGAGCAGCAGATTTTCGTTTACGACCCATCGTACTTCAACCTCAGCACCTTCAGTTTCTGTCGTCTGGTTGGTGACAATAGACTGTGCCGAGAAATCTGTTCGTTCCTGCTTGTACAGCGCAATACCAAAATAGAGCGCGTTATCTAACAAGCTGCCTTTAAGACCAACTTCTTGAAGCTCTGACTCGTCAAAGATACCGCCACTAGCGATATTGCTCGTCACCGCCTCTGCGCCCTGCCCTACAATCATCGTTGCCTGCGTTGACGCAGTGATGTAAGGAATAAGCCCATTGTCGAACTCGTAGCTCACACTCGCTGTCCAGGAGGTGCCATCAACATCATCGCTGGCTTTGCTGTTTTCACAACCTGGAGCAGGACAAAAGTTGTTGGAGCTTGCAAACAGCAACTTATCGACGGGTTGCTTGCTTTCAATATCAATCGTGTCGTATCGAACACCCAGCAATACGCTCAAACCGTTGTTGAATACAAAGTCACCCATCACAGCAAAACCAAGATTTGTATAATCTCCGATGTAATACTCGGTGTAATCATCGTCAATCTGTGTTGCTAGAAGGCGCTTATCTAGCGCAGTAGACGGACCCGTTAAATCTCGACGATCAAAGTACTCGTTCGTGTAGTCGTCACCGTGCTCGAAATCTGTGTGACGAATCGACGGCGAAATTTGAACCGAAGCAGTCATATTATCCATAGGGAAGGACTTAGAAATTACCACCTTGTCTTCCATCACCCAGCTATCGTGGAACTGGGAAAAGCCATACGCGTTTTCATTGATGTTATCGTACTGCTCATAGAACAACTGGTTTTTAATCTCCCAATCACCCTCGGTTGTTATGATCACATCCATGTAAAGCGTAGTGACTGTGTTCTCGAGTTTGTCCTCTGGTGCAACGAGAACGTTGTTGCCCTTGATTTTTCCAATCCCAGGATTGTCGAGATTGAGAGCAGAAAGGTCACCGACTAAGATCTCAAGGAAGTCTATGTCGTCCGTGTTACCTGGAAGTAGTTGACCACCATTCGCACCCTGGTTGATGAAGTCGTACCGGAATGGGTTGAGGTTCGTGAACCCATCTCCATCCGTATCAAATTCCTGGTGAGAAATTCGACCATCACCATTCGTATCAAGTGGCTTCGCTGTACCCGTAACGTAAGTTCCATGGTCAATTAGGTCTTGAGTCAAGCGGTTCCAACCGGCAATTTGATTGCCCGAATAATCATGCCACATACCACCAAACTGGACGCGAACATTATCCCTAAGGTCCATGTCGAAAGACATCTGCAATAAGTTTTGATCGACAGAAGAGTTATCGTAGTAACTGCCTGAATTTTCCACTTCACCGTAAATGTAATAACCAAACTCCTGACCACCCAACTCACCTGGACCGCCAACCTCAGCAGTGACAATTGATTTGTCCCAACTACCCGTTGTAAACGACAGGGCTCCGGTTTGCTCTGGAATAAACTGGCCTGTTTCTTCAATTCGTGCTGACTTCGGGTTGAAGTTCAGATAACCGCCAATCTTTGAAGGGCCGTAAATGGGTGAAGCTGGACCACGCACCACATCAATTCGATCAGAGGCACCAATCGGTGTCGGATAATTACCCGGGTTATCGAGACGACGTACGCCGCGAAAGTACGTTTCTCCGGGTGTTCCCCGAACATCAAGGCCACCGGCAACGCCAAAGAAAGACTGAGTAAAACTACCCGGCGCGACAGCAACCAGTTCGTCGATATCCTGCATGTTGAATCGTTCCATCATCTCTTCTGAGATTGTGGACACTGATCGCGGTGTTTCTAGAATTGACTTGTTGAACCCAAAAACGGATTTAACGTTTTCGCCTGGCAAACTGCCAAGGTCACCCTTGACGACTATTTCCTCCATTTCCGCGGCATAGCTCGAAAGCCCTGCAGACAAAATGACAGATGCCATAATGCCTCGTGTAAAGCTCATTTCTCTAAGCTTCATTCATTGTCTCCCCTAAGGTGTTGATAATAAGATACGGCTAACCTTTTGGGGTCACCGATCTAAGTTTAAGTGTAAGTTTAAGTGTAAGCCTTCCTCGTTAACCAAAGCATCGCATACTTCTAAACGCACCCATTGTGTCGACTCGCTCGAGTTCCCGGCTCGCATTGAGCTTGTCGATGGTACTGCAGTAAAGCTGCCGTATTATCTCAAATTGAAACAAATATGTGCACCCTTACGGACTGCATATATCGTATCTTCTGCAGATAAATAACTTTCTTGGTGCACTTTGTGTGCTGAAACCGGCCGCACCTGAATTTGAAGCCCGTCTTTCGAACTTAGTGATACGTTTTTGATAGGTTTCAAGCAACTCGTCCCTGACCGGTTCATCGACAAACGCATACCGCAAGGAATTTTCACTCAGCTGTTTGACCTCCGCCCAGGACAGGTTAAATTCGGTCACCGCCACATAAAACTCGTCTGTCATAGTCGAATCCCACATACCGCGGTCATCGGTAGAGAGCGCAACCGGTATCCCTATCCGGAGATACTCAGGAAACGGGTGCTGGCTGTAATCCGTGTAGTACTCAAGCATCAGATTGCTGATCAGGTTAATTTCGACCATGTAGGGTCCATGGCGCATGAGGCGCATTGTGTCGGCATCGGTAATCAGGTTGAGCCCATGGCCAATGCGGTCTGCGCCCAGGAGCAGGGTATCACGCACGTGGTGATTCGGCTCATCTACCTCACCCGCGTGAATAGACAAACGAACATCGTTGTACTCATGACGGAGTTTCCGCAGGGTCGATAAGAACCTGAGTGGGTATCCCTTGTCATTGTCTTCTCGGCCCACCATGTTCACGGCGACATAGGGCTCATTTTCTGAGACAAAACGATACGCCTGCTCCAGTGCCTGCTCTGCATTGGGGAGAAACCTCAGGATTGCTTGCTGGAAGCGATAGCTCAGGCCTGTGGCCTTCACATCCGGTTTTGCGAGTCTCTCTCGCAGTATTACAGCGACGTCGTCCGGCGGGATCAAGCTTCCATCAGGCATTTTGTAACCAAATGCCGAGACCTGCGGCTCTACATAAATAAGGCCTTCATCAGCGAAGGCCTGGAAATTCTTTTGAATCAGGTCACCCCGCAGGTA
>JABGVY010000410.1 GCA_018645845.1 Gammaproteobacteria bacterium
GGAAGGCTTCCTGTGACGTCATGTACTTTCACACCTCCCAACAACTGCGGCCAGTACAGGAATCGGTGCCAATTGGCATCGACTTTCATGAACTGTTGTTTGTAAACGATCCCTGAATAGAGGTTGTCGTGTTGATCGATGAGTAATCCCGGAGACCAGCCTAGTAGAAACCACCAGACGAAAGGGACGAGCATCAACAGAGCAAAGAACAGAAATAAATTGTCTTGTTCTCTTTTAAACAGGTCAGAAGGATAACTGTTCACTACTGGAGTTTAACGCGACTATTATCAAGATCGAGGATCACGAACGTAGTCCAAGCTCCAAGGTGAGCGAATGTGGTCGATTTCCTTCCTGAGAAGCTCAGTGTAAAAAGCAACGGCGAGGTGATCTCTCGGCCATTTTTAGTGCTGGTTACCCTCATCTCAGGACGCAGCGCTTTCAATATCGATCGTAAACGTAGGTTTTTCTGTCGCCTGACAGCCAATAGATTCTTTAAATTTGGCGAGGCCCCCGTCGATCACGCCTAAAGAGCTAGAGGGTCCAATATCTAAAAGTGCGTAGTTTTCTTGATAGAAACCAAACAGATGCATGGCAAGAAAGTGAATGGAGTGAAGGGAGTTGTAGCTTACGTCATTCCCCCAATAAATCACCTGAACGACACTGGAAGAAATTTTGTACACGATCGCTCCCGCAACGTCGATGCTCGACTGAGTGACCAAGAAGTAGTCCACATCAGTAATTTTTGCAACCTTCTTCAGGCTTTCACGTGACAATTTCAGCGGCCGACCTTTTTGCTGCCGGTTCTTCCGTATAACGTCATAAGCTCGACCTTGCTCGCCGTCGGTTTGTGCATGCACGAATGTAAGTCCGGCAGAGGTCGCCTGCTGTAAACTTCGGCGTGCACCGCGATGCAGAGCTTTCTCGAATCCCCCGTCGCTAAGTCTGAGGCTGTGGTTGGTGTCAACAAATTCCACCGTAAACCCAGCCCCGACAAGAGCGGCAGCCTGGATGGCCGTATTCGCACTGGTGTAACACTCGGGAGGCAAGGTGATCTGTATTCGAGATAGATGAGCTTTGCGAGCATGGTTGACCAATGCGGCAGCCATCTCGGTATAGGTAGAAGGTTCGACCGGTTCGTTTGATGGCCAAAAACCGCCGTACGGCGCCGAAAAAGGGCTGCTCATCACTGAGTCCTTGATGCCAAAAAATGCGGTTAGACCATCCTGAGCAGAGCTGTCGACGCTAAATTGGTAGACGTCGAAACCATCGTTAGCATACAGGTTGTTGTATTGGCTGCGCAGAAACAGCGGCACGTCGTCTCCTGTAGAACGAGGTTGGTCACTAATCTTGGATGACGAAAGCTGCACGCTGGGTCCTGCATTGTCTTTGATTTCACTCAGGCTAGTGTAACAAACGTAAGGGGATGCGCGTTCAGCAGTAGAGAGTTTTATGTATACCGCCCGGTATTTGTTATATTGACGACAACACCGCGCAGGCGATTTGCGTCAAGGGCTATACATTGCGCAACATAAATCAATACGAGCGAGACTATCTGGATAACCCGTTCGAAGCGGAGTTAATTGAATATCGCCATAAGAAAACAGTCGAAACGCTAGAGCTTCTTGAACCAGCTTCAATTCTAGAGGTCGGTTGCGGTCTTGTACCACTTTACGACTATTTCAAGGATTTTCAGTCGCTGGTGATTTTTGAGCCATCGTTTAAGTTTTCTGAGGCTGCATCCAACCGGTCTGTCAAAGGAGTCACTGTTGTTAATGATGAGTTGAAGGCAGATTACGCCGCTGACTTCGATGAAAAGTTTGATCTTATTGTCATTAGTAGTTTGCTTCACGAGCTGGAAAACCCTTCGGCGCTGCTGGAATGCGCAAGGGGCTTCCTGGCGGAAGGGGGTACCATCCATATCAATGTACCGAACGCTCACTCGATGCACCGGATGCTGGCTTATAAGATGGGCCTGATCAATCGTCTGGAAGAACGTTCGGACCGACAAGTACGATTTCAGCAGCATCATACGTTTAGCGTCGAAACATTAGGAGAACTGGTCAGTTCAGCCGGTTTCGAGATCCTCTCAAGCGAAACGTTTTTTATTAAGCCTTTTACACATGCCCAGATGCAGGCCTTACTGGATTCCGGTTTGTTAACAGAGGCGATGCTCGATGGTTTATACCTGCTTGCAGAGGATATGCCGGGGATGGGTGCCGAGATTGTGATGAACGTGAGGATACCCACGTGAACAGGTTTGATCACATTGTGCTCGGCGGGAATATCGCCTCCCTGGTGACTGCCCGCGAGCTTGTAAGAAAAGGAGCTTCGGTTGCCTTGTTCTCGCCCCCGGGGATGGTTGGAGGACATTTTTCATCACATTCAGCTCTCGGCTTTGAATTCGATCTTGGGATGACTTTGCTGGAATTGGACTCTTATCATAATCAAGAGACCGATCTATCTGGTTACGATCCCAGCGTGCTAGGCAGTGCTGGAAAATTCACGGCGTTTGTTGAGAAAGTCTTGAATGAATATTTTGAGTTTAGAGAGGTCGTTCAGATACAGGTCGCTACTGATAATGGTTTGATAGACGACTATTACATTTCGAATGAACTTAAAGGCATTCCCGAAGTATTCAGCGATGCCGAGCGAAAGTTGATTCTTGACGAATTGGCGCGGTGTGCGGCCAGCGAAGCGTGCCATCCTCGAGGAAAGGCGTCCGCCGCTGTATTTGACGGGCTTAATTATGAGCAGGCGTCGATTGAGAACCATGGCGAGTTGATTCACCGCACATTAATAGAGCCACTTGTGGCGCGGGCCACGAATCTTCAGTCAGATCGGCTGCACGCAAGAAACCATCGGCTGTTCTGGGCGCCTTTGTTCTACCCGGAAACATTACTTGGCGCGTTCAATGGAGAACCAACGATCCGTGCAACGCGATTTCATCATCCTGTTGCTTGTGGTGTTGGGTCGCTGTCCAGACAATTGATGGCAGAACTCGAAGCCTCTGGCTGTATTGTAGTACCGGAACTTTCGACGCTGCAGGCGAAGGGAGCAGGTTGGGTGGTAAATGACAGTTTTCGATCAGATAACCTTAGCAGTTCGTTACCTCAACAATTACTTGCCCAGTTAGCTGATATTGAGGCGACACCACTCCAAAAAAGCTCTTACCTTATGGTGTTCCTTAAGCTGCAGGGTAAAGTCGACTGCGAAGTGATTTTTAATGCCAGCGGAGCGGGGCTATTTTTCAGGCTCGTGAACCAAAGCCGCCTGCGAGGTGATGAATCAACAACCTTTCTTACCGTTGAGTACAACCTGGACCTCGTTTGTCGGAACAATGAAGATTTCGTTCGCGACAAACAATACCTTGCTGAGATTAAAGCTTTTATCGAACACCTATCGCTTGGAGAGTGCGTTGTTTTGGATTCGTCCATTGTCGAGCTCAAAAATAAGATAGTATTTCCAGACTTGGGTAATGTCCGCCTAAATGCTGGCAATACTGAGCTGTTCGAAGGTTTACCCATCATGCTGATGGGGCCGTCCCTTGGCATGAACGGCGGCTCCTTAAACGATCAGATCTTACAAGCGTTGAGTCACGTTGAGATGAGCGGCTAAGAATAGCCGCGCCTATGGAATCAGCCGATGGATCACGAAAAAGAATACGTCAAAAAGCTCGACCTTATCGCGGAGGAATATCACAGCGCGGATATACCCGATAAGTTCATTGAAGCAGCGTGCCAGAAATATACGTTGGAGTGGATTTTTGATAAGGTCACGGGTAAGCAAAATATCCTTGAGCTGGGATATGGCGATGGCATCATTAGTGATGCGCTGGCACGAAAGGGTTTTGGCTTTGATATCATCGAGGGTTCACCGAAGGTGATTGAAACAGCAGTGCGAGCGCTGCCCGGTAACATCAATATCATTGATACGCTGTTCGAAACCTACCAGCCTAATCAACGCTACGACTGTGTTCTTGCGCTGCACGTGCTGGAGCATGTGGATGATCCGGTTGCATTGTTTTCCCATATGGCATCCTGGTTGAGTAAAAACGGTGCGATTGTTGTGATCGCGCCAAACAGGAATTCGCTGCACCGGCAACTGGCGGTAAAAATGGGTCTTGCCGAAGAACTAGACACATTAAGCCCACGTGATCTGGTCGTTGGTCATCAGAGGGTTTATTCACATAAGACCCTGCGGCACGATGTTGAGGCTGCGGGTCTTAAAGTCGTAGAGGAGACCGGGTTTTTCTTGAAGGCGCTACCCAACTCTATGATGTTGGATTACGACGATCGGCTTATCCATGCAATGAATGAAATCTCACCTGCACTGCCCCCTGAGCTACTCGCCAATATTGGCATGGTGGTGGAATCTGTATGAGCGAACGTAAACCCATCTTAAGCATCATCATCACGGTATTCATGAGTGAAGAGAACCTCAAAGAATCTTTTCCCAGAATCATTGGTCTTCGGGATCAGATACCCGACTTTGAACTGGAGTTTATTTTTGTCGTTGATGGGTCGCCGGACGATAGTTTGGGTTTGCTTCGGCGGTACAAAGAAGATCATCCATTTATCAAGATAATTAGTTTTACTCGCAACTTTGGCGCCGTGAATGGGTTTCTGGCGGGTCTGGCGAAGTCGAAGGGAGACTGTGTCACAGTTTTACCGTCAGA
>JABGVY010000149.1 GCA_018645845.1 Gammaproteobacteria bacterium
AGGTCATCGCCATAATTACCAGTAATCCAGCGATAAGATGGAACGGATTGCCAAAACCTGGGTCCCCATGAATGATCACGGATACCATGACCGTTAATATTGATGGATACTTCGCCTTCAATCGAAAGCGTACCTTCAACCCTCATATGCTGCTCAGAATGCGCTCTCGCGAAATCATTACCATCGCCAGGTTCACCCACGTGTCCATAAAGAGGCCCTACACCGTGGTGAACAAGGTCCAGCTGAATCCTCTTGAAAGGGTTACTTTTAAAGGCCTTGCCAGGATCTTTCATATCCCTGGGGTCAAGCATATAGAGCGCGGTTCCGTCATAGGTTGTACGCAACCTTTCACCGGGTTCCAGGACCTGCACGCGAACGCCACCGGCATTCCACTCGTCGTTATTTGATATCTCTGGCTTCTTGTAATTAAAAAACACGGATCCGTCACTGTTAAACACAATGACGGTCATTTCCGCGTATCCCTCGTTAGCCCGGTTACCGATTCGAATAAACCCACCACGGTTACTTTCCCTGTCGAAGAAATTGAAATAGACGGATTCATTGAAATTGTCTTCAGGGCCCAATGGGTGAGTGTAGTCGTCTTCCGGTTTTATGTTCCCAACGATTGTTACCATGACCATCTCCTCAAAGTAATGCTTTCAGCTGCTTAAGGGCATACTACATAAGAGTCAAGTTCAAGTATAATAGCGTCCAGATTCTCAGAGCAGGGTGACACTTGGATATCAAAGCACGCATGAAGGACATCGTTGCCAAGGAGGCTGCTGCAATACAGAGTATTGAGGTAACGGACGATTTTGTAGACGCGGTGAACCTGTTGCTTAACTGCCGCGGGAAAGTAATCACCACAGGAATGGGGAAAGCGGGATACATAGCCAACAAATTCGCCGCGACCCTGTCATCTACAGGAACATCTGCTTTTTTTGTACACCCGGCAGAAGCGGGTCATGGAGACCTGGGCATGCTGTCCACGGATGACTGCATTGTTGCTTTCTCAACAAGCGGAAAATCCAATGAAGTGCTGGAGATGCTTGGCAACGCTAGCCGCAATCTCGGTGTAAACACAGTAATAGGAGTGACATCCCACACCGACTCGCCATTGCGCGACATGTCAGAGGTAGTCCTGGATATGGGGCCTGATATAGAAGAACCGTGCCCAATTAGCACCACGCCCAGCGCTACTATTGCGGTCATGTTGGCAATCTCGGATGCCCTCGCGCTAACATTAATGGAGTTAAAAGAATTCACTACGTCCGACTATCACGCGCGTCATCACAAGGGATACCTGGGGTCTGTCACACGTCCTGCAACGAGTTACGACGAGTCCTGAACCAATGCAGATAGTCGACCCTGCAAAAATCGCTAAAAAATACCTGCAACGGCTCAAAGAATCGGTTACCCGACTCGAGACGAATATGCAGGTCGTCGGCTTCATTGCCTCCGATGATCCTCCATCGATTTCCTATGCCAACGCTACTCGCAGAGTGTTTACCGATGCTGGCTTCAACTACGACCTCCGCCACGTAAAGAGGCTGGAACTCGAAGCCGAAATCATCAAAGCCAATGCAGATAAAGATGTGCATGGCATCTTTATCTATTTCCCCGTGTTCGGTAACCAGGAAGACGACTACCTGCGAAACCTTGTTCACTACACCAAAGATATTGAAGCAGGCAGCCTTTACTGGACAAGGAAACTCGATACCAATGATCGCTCGGCGACTGATATAGATGCCAACAAGAAAGCGCTCATTCCCTGTACCCCCCTCGCTATTGTAAAAGTACTGGATGATATCGGTGAGTACGGCGACGGTGATCTTCCCCTCACAGGCAAAAAGATAACCATATTCAACCGAAGCCAGGTTATTGGGAGACCGCTGGCGATCATGATGTCAAACGATGGCGCTAAGGTTCTGTCTTTCGATGAACACGGTCCTCTCGAGTTTACAGCTGGTGCTCCCAGGGAAACTAGTCTGGACCGCAGCAGCGCCCTGGCTCAGTCAGACATCATTATTACCGGCGTTCCCGATTCACGTTTCGAGCTTGTGAAACCGGAAGAAGTTTCTGATGATGCCGTTTGCCTTAACTTTTCGTCAGAACAGAACTTTACCGAGGAGATCAGATCGCATGTCCGAACCTTTATCCCTCGTGTGGGTCCAATGACCGTCGCCATGTGTATGCGCAACACCATTCGATTGTTTGAACATTTTCACCATGAGTAGCCAGAATAAACTAAGAGCACAAAACCTTGCGACCTATCTTGACGCGCTGGCTGCAAAGACTTCGACCCCTGGAGGCGGCGCAGTAGCGGCGGTAGTTGCAGCCGAGGCCTGTTCCCTGGTCGCCATGGTGGCTAACTTCAGCAAGGGCGATGCCGCAAAAGATATCGCGGGCCGCGCTCATGCTTCCATCGCAAACCTTCTGGAACTTGGGGACCAGGACGCCCTGGCATTTGAAACTGTGATGAAAGCTTTCAAGGGTGAAGGCGACATATCAAACGCTTGTTTACAAGCTGCAGACATCCCAGCGCAGGTCATCGGTATTTGCCTGACACACATCGAGGATCTCGAACACCTTTCTGCACAGGGTAACCCAAATTTAATCACCGACACGGCTATTGCCTCACTACTGTTCGATTCAGCGCTGAAATCCAGCGAGCTCAATATCCTGATCAACATGAAAAGTTTCGATACTATCCCGGCAGATCTGAAGTCGGCGATTAATAATGTACCCGGCGCGACAAGCCGGCTTCAGTTCATCGCGAGCACGATTAGAACAGGCCTCTCGTGAGGCTACTGATGATCACCGGATTGATCCTGCTCGGTAGCTGTAGCTCACAGCCCCCTGCTGCAACCAATTCTGAAGACATTACCGCTACCACAATTCCGAAAACAACAACTACCGCCCCAATTCCTACAACAACGAAAAAGCGGTTCGAGAACCAGATCGCAGTATTCATCCTGAGTGAAGTCCAGGAATCACTCCCAGGGCTGCAAGGTATCGCAAGAGTGCAGTATCTCCAGCAGAAATCAGAACAATTTAACCGTGGCGTGAACAACAATCTCCTGTCCAGCAAGATGTTGCTGGAAAAAAACATTCTGGACTACCTGCTCATCAGCGAAGACATCTTGCTTAACTCGGACAGCTACGCTTCTACCCTGGTCGCACTCAGCTCTCTTGGCTGGAAACCTGAAACTTACGAACAAAAAATACTTGAAGAGTTAAGCCGGATTGACCAAACGATCGCTATGCTTGCCAGCAACACAAGCAATGATGAATTCAACCATCATGATCACATGTCCCGGGTCCGCAAGACTTCGCTGTATCCTGAAGATACGTTCAATGGAAGACAGAATTATCTGGACCGCTTATCACAGGAAATGGTTAGCGCACAGGCGAACTGGTATGACACGTACAACACCTACAGCCCCTCCGAACTCTCGATACTCGGTGAGGAAGGCTCTACTCGTTCGTTTCATTACAGCGCTGACGGTCTGGTTATCAACCTGGACCAGGTGAAAGATTTACCAGCCTTCGAGCTGAAATGTCTTGCGGCTTTTTACGGGTTCCCCGGATTGCAAAGTTTTGTACCCCGTCCAGAGGATTCGCTGCGTAGCTTTCTGAACCTCCCTGCCTACAACCTCGGTTGGGCAGGTTATATCCTGGATGAGATCGGCACCAGGGATCTGGGCAACACCCTGGACTACTTGTACTTTGCACGTCTGCAGTCATCAATGGCGCTTACCGATCTAAAATTGCACAGGAACAAATGGACAAGTGATGAAGCCGTGAAGTACATCACCGAAAACACCCCGTACGCCTCACACAGAATCAGACTGATGATCAGGCAGATTCAGCAAAACCCCGGTTACTACGCCGCTGCAATCGGTGGAAAACTCAAGTTTTCTGAATTGAAAGGTCGCTGCGAGGCAGAAGGCAAGAGCTGCCAGGCTGACTTCAACCAACAAGTCATCAATCAGGGACCAATACCCTTCGAGATACTGGAAAGCATGATTTTCTAGCCGCGGCTAGTGCGAGTGATCGTGACCGTGCGGGCGCGCAGCTAATTGTTCAGAAAGAACAACCAGTTCATCTTTTGAAAACAATTGCTTTTTCTCCAACAGTAAGGTCAGGGCATCGAAGAAGTGAATGAAGTACTGATAATCGCCGTCATCCGTAAAGCTTCCAATTTGCAGTATTAATTGTTCGCGGAACTCGTCCCATGTGAACATCCCCTGCTCGCATAGTGCCCGGGCCATCCCAAACACTCGACTTTGCCATGGCTCATCAAACACAACGTCTCCGTTTGCCATAGGGGGGGCAATCAACCCCTTGAGCTCCATCTCGCTCAAGATGCTTCCCCTGGTACTTCAACCCCGACCAGTACTTCAACCCCGATCATCGAATCCCTGGTGACAAGTTCAGCAAGCTGTTCCTCATTGAGATTCTGGGTCCCGGGCGGCCGCACCGGAAGTACCATGTACCGGATCTCGGCACTGGAATCCCAGACCTGGATTTCCACGTTACTCCCAAGGCCGACACCCATTTCTGCCAGCACCTGCCTTGGTTCCATTACGATGCGCGATCGATAGGCGGGATCTTTGTACCACTTAGGCGGCAACCCGAGAACGGCCCATGGGTAGCAGGAGCAGAGTGTACAAACTACCGCGTTATGCACTTTGTCCGTATTTTCAACCACAACCAGTTTTTCAACCTGCCCGCCTTCAAAGCCGAGGCTTTCGACGATCGAGGTCGCATCTGTTAGCAGCTGCTTTTTGAACTGAGGGTCGACCCATGCCCTGGCCACTAACCTCGCTCCATTTAGGGGACCAACCCGTTCGCTGTAGAGAGCGATAACATCGTCCACAGCTTTAGCCGTTAACAATCCTTTCTCAATCAGGATAGATTCCAGCGCTTCAGCTCGAATTGCCTGGGGGCTTTCTTCAGACATCGACAGACTCCAGATAAGGTTCAAAAAGGTCAATACAGACAGCAAATCCCGGCTTATTCCAGAGCACCTCGCTGCTGAACCTGACGGTGTACAGGTGCTTTGGGTTCTCTCCTTTACCATGAGCATTGGTGTCGGGAAATACCCACCCACTGTGATACATAACGATTTCACCCCGCTTGCCCATAGCGTATTCGGGCAATCGGCAATGGTGACTTACCGAATTAACGAGGGATCTCACCTGATCACCCACGTTGAATTTTGGTGCGCCGCTTATGGGCCGATCACTGCTACCAGAACTTGGTGGTTCACCAAGGGGGTCAGGCGAAGGCGAAGGTTGTGCCGCTATCAGATCATTTCTTGATGCACCACGGGCAATAGCGCGAAGCGTAATTTCTTCCTGGCTGACTATTCAAGACTCTGCCAGAAGCGTTTCAACCCCGCCCAACCAACGGCCATAGTATCCGTGGGTGAGATATGCTTCAGGATCTATTCGTTCAACCGCATGCCTGAACCGGTCGGTGTTAGGCCAGGCCCCCGCCGCGGCCCCAGCAACCACCATCGCAAATACTTTAGCCTCCCAGCGATCATGAAACACCGTTTCGCCACGTGACTGGTCGACCTGACCATAACCCGGTTTGCCGCCTAGATCGTGCACCCCTTTCATGACGGATCGCCCGGCTGAATTTCATCGCTGGATGGAGAATTGTCCCGGCGGTCCAGGGTGTCCCTGATTTTCTTGTACTCTGCTTCGTTCAGTTTAAATCTGGTAAAGATCAACGCGCCAATCAAGTAGCAAACTAGCGGGAAAATGGCATACAAGACAAGCAACGCCAGTTTTGTGACCTCTGTCTGCTCCTGATTCGGCACGAAGCCCGAACTGCTCAGCACAAAACCCGTAAGCATCAGGGTAATGCCTGTTGCGCTTTTAAAAACAAAATTCCAGGTGGCGAAGTAGGTTCCCTCTTTTCGCTTTCCCGATTTGTACTCATCATAATCAATCACATCAGATTGTATCGAAGGCGCTACAACCGCCCCGCTACCAGCACCAAGCCCACAGATCACAGCGAGAACAGAAATCAGAAGGTCGGAACCCGCCTCCAGGAAGAACATGCCACCAAATCCAAAACCGGTGACGAGCATCGAAAAGATCCACATTGCCTTCTTACCGACACGTCTCGACAGCGGCACCCACAGCGGCACGGAAAACACCGAGGGAATCAGGTACAACAGAATATAAATCACCGTCTTCTCAGGTCGCATCACAATATATTCAGCGATGTAAGGCGTCAGGATGCCGATCGTCGCACCGCCAAGGTTCTCAATGAAAAACACTACCAGCAGGAGACTCGCATATTTATTTTTCAAGACATCGCCAA
>JABGVY010000281.1 GCA_018645845.1 Gammaproteobacteria bacterium
CCACTGATCAAACCGTTCACAACTTCCTGCTTCTCGTAGACGTTTTCGAGCATCATCCAGGATTCGGCGCGTTTGGCCTTTTCCCGTGACAGACGTGCTTCACCGAATCCGTCATCCACTGCATCCATAGATACCTGAACTGTGTCGCCAATTTCGACTTCCAGTTCTCGATTATCGTTAAGGAATTCTTCTCGGGGGATGACACCTTCGGATTTGAGCCCGGCGTGTACCGTGACCCATTCACTATCAATGTCTACTACGACTCCGGTGATGATTGCACCGGATTTCATATCTATTATTCTTAGGCTTTCTTCAAAAAGCTCTGCAAAACTCTCGCTCATTCAATGACTTCCTGGGCTTTCGCCCTACGTTCTCCACGGTTCCAACACCCGCAGGCCTGATTAAAGTAAGGTTGATTCGATTGCCCCCTGTTTGTCGCATAAATCTTGCGAACGCTTCAGGGTGTTGGTGCCCTCGATCAACCCAGTTTTTCAGTCACGATAGCTTTGACATTTTGTAGGACTTCTTCGATGTCCATGTCGGTGCTGTCGATAACGAAAGCATCCTCTGCGGGTGTAAGGGGAGAGACCGATCGGTTCATATCCCGCTCATCCCGAGCCTGGATGCTCTGAAAAAGGTCGTGCAGGTTAACACCCATACCCTTATGTATCAACTGCTTATAGCGCCTCTCGGCCCTCGCCTCGGCAGAGGCCGTTAGATAGATTTTGACGTCTGCTTCAGGGAAAATCGTAGTTCCCATGTCCCGGCCATCGGCAACCAGGCCCGGAGCCTGTCGAAACGAGCGCTGCAGTTCAAACAACCCATCACGCACGGCCGGTAATGACGCCACCCGGGAAGCATCGACTCCGGCTTCATCAGTGCGAACTTCATGGCCGACCTGATCCCCGAAAAGCGTTATTTCCAGGGGGTCTTCAGGATTCTTAGTGGCTATGAATGCCACATCAAGCCTACGGGCGATTTCGCCAAGTACTGCCTCGTTCAAAGGCGAGTTTTCCAATGCTATGCTGGCCCGTCGTGCCGCAATTCCAACCAGCCGATATAGCGCTCCGCTGTCGAGCAGATGAAATTCATATTGGGTAGCCAAGAAGTTGGCGACGACGCCTTTGCCTGAGCCACTGGGGCCATCCAAGGCAATCGTTGGCACATGGTCTGTCATTTTTTGCTCGGGCCACTTTTAGACCGGGCTATGGCCTGAATATTAGAGAAATGATCCCTGGCTACCTTGGCCCTACTAAGCACATCCTTAATCTGATCCGCTTCCCCGGACTCGATCAACTGTTTCAGCGTCTCGAGCTTCAAAAGGTACTGATCCAACACCTGCACCAGCGGTTCCTTGTTAGCCTCAAAGATATCACTCCACATGGTGGGGTCTGACGCGGCGATGCGCGAAAAGTCGCGAAAACCCCCGGCGGCGTATTCGAATACCTCCAGGCTGTCCCCTCCGGCAGAAAGCGTATCTACCAGCGCATACGCTAGCAGGTGAGGTAAATGGCTGGTTTGTGCCAAAACGTCATCGTGGTGGGACACAGACATTCTGACAACCTCTGCACCCAGCCCATTCCAGAGTTTTTCAACCCTCGCTATCGCCGCTGGGTTAGACGCCTCTCCCGGTGTCAGAATCACTTTGTGCTGGCGAAACAGATTCGGGTCGGCGGCTACGACACCCTGTTTTTCAGATCCGGCAATGGGATGACCCGGAATAAAATTCTCAGGCAGCTCGCCAAAAACACGCCGCGCAGCTTCAACGGCGATGCCCTTCACACTGCCAACATCGGTAATTACCTGATCCTTGAGATCTATGTCACGCAGTACCTGTTCCATCGACTGCACCGGCACTGCCAGGACAATGAGATCAGACTGGGCAGTTGCTTCGTTAATATCGGCGGCGATGCTATCGATGATGCCAAGGTCATGCCCAAGCGCCAGACTAGCCGCATTTGGGTCCCAGGCACACACAGAAGATGCCAGCCCCTGCTGCTTAATACCCGCGGCAATGGAACCACCAATGAGACCAAGGCCGATCACCGAAACGCGTCTAACGTCCTGTTTTATCTGAGGGGACTCAACCATCTTGCTTCAGGTCAGCGCTAAGGGCTTTTGATTCACTTCCGCTAAGGGCTTTTGATTCGCTTCCGCTAAGGGCTTCTTTCACGCTTCCGCTAAGGGCTTCTGATTCGCTTCCGCTAAGGGCTTCTTTCACGCTTCCGCTAAGGGCTTCTTCACCCACGCTAAGGGCTTCCTTACCCCCGCTAAGGGCTTCTTTCAAACTATCGATGAACCGCATATTTTCTTCCGGCAGCCCGATCGTCACTCTGAGGTGATTCGGCATGCCGTAAACACCAATAGGCCGGACAATGACGCCGGCGCGCAACAGGCCTTCATAAACTGGCATCGCATCGCGCCCACAGTCGATCGTCAGAAAGTTACCGACCGAGGGAATATAACCCA
>JABGVY010000171.1 GCA_018645845.1 Gammaproteobacteria bacterium
AGATGCTGGCGATGGTAGAACTGGAAGGTCTGGGTGACAGAAGGCCCTCGCATCTTTCCGGCGGGCAGCAGCAGCGTGTCGCTGTGGCAAGGGCAATGGCCTCTAACCCAGACATCATCTTGGCCGATGAACCGACAGCAAACCTGGATTCCAAAACGGGCATCAGTCTATTGGAAGTCATGCGGGATCTAAATCAGCAACAAAACATGACCTTTGTGTTCTCCACCCATGACGAGAAGATCATGGAACGCGCTACCCGACTTATTTATTTACGCGATGGCAAAGTTGAACAGGACGAGCGCAAGTAATATGTGGCGAGTCTGCGCCGCAGTATTACTGCTAGCAGCGTCTCCTGCCATTTTCGCAGAAATCAATATCTCCGGGTACCTAAAGTCATTCGCGGTCGCTCAAGACGAAGTGGACAACCCTATATTCCAGTTCGATGAGATCTACCAGTCCCAGAACAGTGCACGTATCATGCTGGATGGATTTTCTGGCCGTATCACCTGGCAGTTACATTATGAGCTAAGCCCCGTCTTCGTTTCGAAATCGCTGGTTGCCGAGATACCAACTTTCAATGTGGTAGGTGACAACTACCGCCTTACTGACCCTGATAGCAACCTGCTTGAGGATGATTCCAAGAACCAGCTATACCAAAACCTTGATCGTTTGAATTTCCAGATTCAGATGGACGCGGGGGACCTTACTATCGGCAGGCAGGCTATCTCGTTTGGATCAGCTAGGATTATTAACCCCACAGACATTTTCCTGCCATTTGATGTCCGCACTTTCAACACAGAATATCGAAACGGTGTGGATGCTTTGCGCTTTCAGCGCCCCTGGGGTGATCTTGGAGAAATTGATATCGGGATTGTTCTGGGCGAAGACGCAAAGAGCGAGAACTCGGCAGCTTTCCTGCAACTTCGCTCCAATTATAACGGCGCAGACTATCACCTTGCGTTAATAGAATTCGCAGATCAACAGCTCACTGGCCTTGGGTTACAGACCGCCATATGGGATCTAGGATTCTGGCTGGAAGCAGCCTACGTCAACGGCGACAAGGACTATCTCAGGCTGTCTACAGGCGTGGATTACGCTTTCAGCGAAAACACCTTTGCGCAGATTGAATATCACTACAACGGTGCGGGCAGCGAGGATCATAACGATTATCTTTCCAACCTGGGTTCTAAACCCTATCAACGCGGCGGCGTATTCCTGCTAGGTGAAAACTACATTATGCCAAGTTTCACGATCCAGCTTTCACCACTTTGGTTTATTGCAACACAGGCGATCTTCAATCTTGACGATAATTCTGCATTTTTGTCTCTTTCTGCACAGTACAACATCGCCGAGAATTTCTACATGGACTTCGGCTATTACCACTTCTCTGGCGACGACTTTTCACTTACCGAAGCTGGTCTACCGGATTTCCAATCAGAATACGGACCTAACCCTGATACACTTTTTACAAGTATCAGGTACTATTTTTGAATCAGGGGATCATGAATTAGACATGGCGACTGACCTTTCCATCAGTAGGCTAATAGGCCAACGGCCTACCAGTCTTTGACTAACTTGCAATGTAATGTAGAGATCCACAAGGAGGAAACGATGACGGGCTTAACCGTGCGGCAAATTGACTTTGACGTCGATGAGACCGATTTCATCTGGAATCCGGCAAACCCTGCATTTTCTGTGCTCATGAACCAAATCACGTTTTTTGTCGTGGGATTTGAAAAGTATATGTGTCGTGTCATGCGCGATGCCGAGGCGCGAATAGCCGACCCCGCGGTGATGGAAGAAGCTGTCGCCTTTCGCAGGCAGGAAGCAATCCACGCACAAAAGCACAACCAGCATGCGCGCGGTTTAATTGCGCAATACCCAGCACTGCAAGGGGTGCTGGACAAAACGCTGGCGAGTTACGAGGAGGTTTATCAATCGTACCCACTTGAGTACCACCTGGCGTATGCGGGCGGTCTAGAAGCTATTTTCACACCATTTTTTCGCATGATTTTAGATCATCGTGCCGCGCTCTTCGGTGAAGGAGATGCCAATGTAGCTTCTCTGTTCGTCTGGCATTTCTGCGAAGAAATCGAGCATCGAAGCTCGGCCTACGATGTCTATAACCACGTGGTGGGCAGTCATTGGTTTCGCATACGAAATACGGGGGCCTTCCAAAAGCACACCCGCGGTTTATTCGACATGATTAAGCTCGAGTTTGAGAGCATTGTTCAGGATGTGCCTGCTGAAGCTTATAGTGATAATCCTCTGGGGCAGATACCCGTTTGGGCACAGCTTCGTTCAGCGCTGGGGGTGCTCGCATCACAGTTTCCCTGGCACGATAGTGTTAATCAGCCGCTGCCTGAGTACTACGATGAGTGGCTCGGAGATTGGCAAGCGGGCAAAGACATGTCACAAATTTATGGTAAAACGACGAGTACAACGTGAGCGAAACGGCACAAACCTTTGTTCAACTCGCTAATCAGCTTGGCGGCTTCCACCCGGACGCTATCGCTAGCTGGGGCTTTGTAAAAAGCCCGCTTACACTATCTCACTGGACCATGAACGTCGTAGAGATACTTCTCATCACCGGAGCATTGTGGGGCCTAGGCCACGCCGTGGCCCGTTTTAAGCAAGGTCACGTTGTCTTTTTGGCGTTTTGGATCGCTTCAGTCGTGTTTATGCTGGCGCTGGAGATCCCGGTCTATTTCCCCGACAAGCTCGGCGGCGATGAGACCAGTATATTCTTCATACATAACGAATTTACGGTGCAGTTCTTTTTTGGCCGGGCCCCGCTGTATATTTTGGCACTGTACCCCGCGGTGATGTATTCATCTTTCGCCCTGGTTATGCAAGCAGGTTTGTTTGAAGGGCGCTTTGGCGCGCTGTCAGGCGCGATCTCGGTAGGGTTGGTGCACCATGTTTTTTATGAGGTTTTTGATCATTACGGGCCCCAGTACGGATG
>JABGVY010000580.1 GCA_018645845.1 Gammaproteobacteria bacterium
CCGCCATCTCCGCCATCTCCGCTATCACCGCCATCTCCGCCAGAGCCAAGCCGGTAATTTGCGACGTAGGTGCTGGTGTAATTGATAGATTGGGCGTTATCCGCGGAAGAAGATCCGCAGCTATATTGGCCATTATCACAACTGATTGAGGGGTTGGAAAATTTAGCCTCCTCTGGACTCAAATAACTCATGATCGTACCAAAGGAACCAGACACGCCATAACCATAAGAATAGCTGAAGGCGCCTTGTGATGAGGCATTGGCGTAATCATGTGTACTGCCAAGATTGTGTCCAAACTCATGCGCAAGTGTGTAGTCGCTGCAAAAATAGCTACCGCTCGAGCCTTCGTTGACTACAGAAAAAGCCAAACCTGACCAGTCTGAGTTGAAGTTGCCAGAGCTAAATCCTACCCAAGCCAACCCACAAGCATTGTCCAGGTTGCTGTCAAATGGGCGCACAAAACTTATTAGATCGGCTTTGTAAGTTTCTCTTAGGGTGCTGATATTACTAAATGAACCAGTCCCATCAGTGAGACTATCCAAAGTCGTGTCAATGTCCGTAGACTTGCTAGCATTGATCTCCTCATAATGCACCAGGTTGTAATAGGCACTGATTCCGCTATCTTCCATGGCTTGATTGGCGAGCGCTAAAAAATTATTAAGCTTTACGCTAACGTTATTGCCATAGGCTGAGGAAAACTCAGATGAATAAAGCAGCATGACGTCAATTTGAGTACTCTGATTGTTTTCCATAGAAGTGTTTTGTGACACTTCAGAGGCTTCGTGATTTGAGTGTTTTTTTGAGGGCTGTTGGTGCGGAACACGAGTATCATCACGATACCCCATAGATTTCAACTCTGGGTTTCTCAGGTCTAAAAGGGTCGTCTGGTTGCCGATCGTGTTGACTTGATAGTCCCCCTCGGGAGTGCGAATTCGGCCAAACACTGCACCTGACAAAGATGCAGATAAAATCACTCGGAAGTTTTCTTTGGTATCTTTTAGTTTACCTATCCATGTACGCATGCCTTTCTTGTCGATGGTGGCTTTTTCTTTGTTAAAAAAGTAACTACGGTTATCAGGCAAGCTAATTTGCAGATTTTCTTGTTTATGTGACAGGAGCGTATGATTGAATCGGACCCTATGTTCTGCGCTTGATTTGGAAACAGAGCGATCCGATATGGCTTCTGATGCCAGTTGGTATTCGATAAGACTCGGTGCTTCTTGTGCGTAGAGCTTTGCGGTATGAAGTATCCCAAAAAGAAACCAAAGCATTGGTAAAAGATTTCTACTCTTTTTCATACTCTTAGCTCCATTAGATTCCTATTGTGGGATACGCGTGTCGTTAGGGTTGGCGAGGCGTTTCTTGCCAGAGGCTTCGTAACTGAATAGCTGGCTGCATCCGTTGTCGGTAGTCAAAGAGTACATAAGTTTGCCTGCAACCACTCGCCCAAAGATCACATCTTCATTAATACTAAGAACAGCTTTTGTATTGCCCTCTAATGTTAGGGTGATGTTTTTCAGGTTTTCTACTTCGTTTTTAACCGCAGAGCTTATAACTTTAACCTTCTTGTTGTTGGGCAACTGCAAGTAATACTTTTCGTTGAGTGGTTCTGTGAGGTGATCCCAGTTAATGATTAATCCATAGTAACGAATGTTATCAACTGTCTTATTACATGGGCTTGAATTTTCGGCCAGTCGCCAGAGAGGTATCGAAGAATAATCTTCGCTGTTTTTTGCCTGACAAGCTGTAAGTTGTTGCAGCAATAAAACGATTAGGGCGGCTATTGTTAGCTTCACTTTTTTGGCTCCATGGCTGATCTGCCCTGCTATCAACCCCTGAACAGCTTAATCGAATTTTAGGATCGCAATTATAACAGGACCGAGCACAAGAAGAATTTTAGGATAGGAATTATAACAGGGCTTTTTGATCGAAAGTTTGAGTATTGAATTAGATCGGTTTTCTGCTTGTTTGATGAAAGCGTGTAGCGGTCTGACGAGTAGTGGTTGAACGCTACCAGGGCTTGTGGTGATTGGCTGACCTGGTGATGGACGATTAGCCAACGTAATTTTCTGTTGGCGTCGGGAGAAATGCGCTGCCGTGGTTTTAACCATCAGATAGCGGCAAAAAGATCGTTTTGCGGCCCTTGCCCCGGCCCTTGGCGCATCAGAAAAAAATCTTTTAATACATCACCAACATCGGTAATCTCTGCCGAACCCTGATTTGACGGAGACATCATGAACGCAGAATATAATCCTGATTTCGACCCAACGGGCATTGAAGGTGGAGTAGATACCAATGCGCTACCCTGGGTTAGCATGGCATGTGCACCCAATTGGCAATTTAAGCCGCTGCGCGCTAGCAAAGAAAGTGGCATGTTCTCCGCTATTGTGAAAATAGAAAAAGGGGTCAATACAAACAACGTTTTACATCTTGGCGCGATGGACTTATTGATTCTATCCGGGCAGCTGAGCTACCCCGACGGCCCGCTAACCAGTACCGTTGGACCAGGCGTCTGGGGTTACATTCCGGCCAACGCCCGTGTTGCAGGTTTAAATGCTATTGAAGATACAGAATTTCTAGCCAACTTCTTTGGTCCGGTTGCCTTTCTTTCTGAAGGCGGTGAGGTCTTAAGCATTCTAACAGCGATGGATCTGCAACAGGCTGCAAACGCTCAAGGCATTACACTCGTACCCAACACGCTAGCCGAGTGTATGCAGCCGCGTCCGGCGTCCGCGATAACAGAATCATCTCCACTTGCGATCTCGACCAAAAGTGCCGGCGTGCTGGTTGACGAATCAGCAGCAGCCAGCGACTTTGTTCACCCACATTTCGTCGACACGCGCGCCGTACCCTGGATTGTTGATCCAACCCTGCCAGACATCGGGTTAAAGGTACTACGTGTGAGCGAGGAAACCGGCGTTACCTCGCTCATTGTTCGACACAATGGAGTCGCGGGACCACACTATCACCTCGGCGCCGCTGACTTTCTGGTACTTAACGGCCATATTGGTTATCGAGCAGGCCCACCGGAAGGATACGGTCCTGGTGTCTGGTTCTATGAGCCAGCAGGCGCGCGCCATGAAGCAACACAGCGAGTAGGTGAAGATGAGGACCTAATCTATACGGCCAACGTCTATGGTCCGGTTCAATTTGACGACGGTCCCGGCACACCAATCGCCGCTGTTCAATCCTGGATGCAATACAAAGAAGCAGCAAAGGCCTTTGGTCTCAAACTTGTCTCGAATCAGTTTGAATCAGATAAGACACTACTCGCCTGGGCTCCGGTTGGCTCTGCCAATTGATTGAGGTGCTAGCGATTCAGATCACTACGGCAGAAACCATTGATGTACACGCGCACGCAGTACTTGAAGAGACAATGGGCGCGGCAGGGCAGCATGGTCCGGAGCTAAGTTTCGATGACAGCCCTCGCTTTCGAGTTGCGGATTATGAACTAAACGGCGTTAAGTATCGCGGTAGTCCGTTCATGGATCCTGAGCTAAGAATCAAGGCAATGGACAAGGCGGGTATCGATTTTCAGATACTTTCACCCAACCCGCTCACCTACTTTCATTTTATCGATAGTGATCAGGCTCAAATTTTTGCCCGCACTCACAATGATGCACTTGCCGGAGCAGTCACACAGCATCCAGAAAGGCTCGCAGCATTTGCAACGCTCCCCATGCAGGACCTTGGTTTTGCTGTCGAAGAACTTGACCGCGCGATCAATGAACTAGGGTTCCTAGGCGCCTATATCGGCACAGATTTTGGAATGCAGCTTAACGATGAGCGGCTGGATCCCTTCTACGAAAAGCTGATTGCTCTCGATGTTCCATTATTTATCCATCCTGCACCAGCAGGCATTGATGGCCCATCGGGAGATGCCAATTTAAAACAATTTGATCTGGATATTATCGTTGGCTTCGCTGCACAGGAAACCATCGCTGTATGCACGCTTATTTATGGCGGCGTCTTGCAAAGACACCCGGAGCTGGATATTTGCCTGAGCCATGGCGGCGGCGCTACCGGCTATGCGTATGGCCGGATGAAAATGGCGGCACAAAAACGACCCTGGGCCAGTGCCGAGCTGCGCGCTGATGGCACTTTCGATGAACTTCTACACAGACTTTGGTTTGATACCCATGTTCACGCCGGAGATTCACTCGAGTTGCTCAAGAAAAACGTCAACAATGAACGTTTGGTCTTTGGCACTAATTTCGCGGGTTGGGATCAGCAAGACTATAATGTTCGAGACGAAGCAAAACCCTATACTAAAAACGCCCAATTGTTGCTAAGAGCAGCGGGAGCATAATTATGTCCGACACTCTCACACTGGAAGCCCTGGCAGCTCGCCTGGATCGCCTTGAATCAAAAGATGCGATTCGCGATATCGTCACGGCCTATGCCATCGCCTGTGACGAACATGATATGCCGCGATTGATGAACCTGTTTACAGCGGATGCTTGTTTCGATGCGCCCAACGGATCAATGGTGGCGGATGGCAAAGCAGCAATACAAACGATGTTCGAGAATACTTTTAAGATACGTGGTCCGGCCTATCATTGGACACACGATACGACTGTTGAAATAAATGCTGACGACCCGAATCGAGCGACCGGGTTGGTACTTAGCCACGCTGAGACAACGCCCAACGGGGTAGTTTCAATCGCGGCAATGCGCTACACCGATGAATACTTAAGAGAAGCCGATGGCCAGTGGCGTTTCGATAAACGCATTATCGCCTTTTTGTATTATGTACCTGCAACCGAGTACAGTCAGGGGCTGAATCATGCTGATCGTGTGGTGATGGGTGATAATCGTTTCAAAGCGGACTACCCTGAAGCGCTTCCTGCCTGGCAGGAATTCATCGATAACAATGGCCCATTAGAGCTAGGTTGAAGGCTATCATGACAACTCAATCCAGGCATGAAGAAATGATGGGGCTAGCCACTCGTGCGCTCGTTCATTTTCAAGAAAAAACAACGGACATGGCGCCGGGGACAATGCAGCAACCTGTCGATGCCTATATAAACAACGATAGGTATCAAGCCGAGCGAGAACGCATATTCAGGCAACTCCCGCTGGCTCTCGCACTGACTCTGGAGCTTCCCGAACCTGGCGATTACAAAGCAATGACTATTTTAGAGACGCCCATCATTATCTGTCGTAATGACGACGGTGTTGTGAAGTGTTTTCTAAATGCCTGCCGCCATCGTGGCGCGAGGCTGTGTGATGACGGCACATCTTCAAGCCGTGTCTTTTCCTGCCCTTACCACGCATGGACCTATGACAGGGATGGCGCGTTGGTTGGGCGTTACGCAGCAGAAACTTTCGGCGACCTGAACCATACCGATTACGGTTTAGCAGAACTGCCCTGTGAAGAACGAAGCGGATTGATTTGGGTTATCCTGACACCCAACACGAAAATAAATATAGACGAGTGGCTCGGAGATTTTGCTACTGAACTCGAGACACTTTCACTCAAAGATTGGCACCTGCACGAGATCCGCGAACTCGATGGGCCTGGGTGGAAGGTCACGATGGATGGCTATCTCGAAGCCTACCATCACAATCTCGTGCACGGTAAAACCGTCGGCCAACACACAGTGGGTAACTTGCTGGTGCTTGATACCTACGGTCCCCATCAAAGACTGACATTTGGTCGCAAGACGCTAGGCGAACTCGATGACCAGGAAAAGTCAGAATGGAACCCCGGGCAACATATCCGCTTGATCCATTCGTGCTTTCCCAATCTATCGATCTCAGGGATCCTGGGCGACCATTGTCTGGTTAGCCAGATATTTCCGGGGCCAGAACCTGACAGCACCCGGACCATCCAGTTTATTCTTGCCGCCAAGGCGCCTGCCAATGACGCTGAGCGCGAAACAACAGAGAACTTCAGCGCCATGGTGCTGCAGGCAGTGAAGGACGAAGACTATCGAATAGGTTTTGGCATTCAGCAGGCTATCAACGCGGGTGCAAACCAAACATTCACTTTTGGCCGAAACGAACCCGCGGTGCAAAACTATCATAAATGGGTTGATCATTTCGCGCCCGCTGATGCTGGACACCGGCAAAAGCCAGGGTAAGGGTCTCAAAACGATCTCTTTGCGGCTAGCTAATGGTTGAAACCACGGCAGCGTACTCCTCCCTGCGACAACAGAAAATTATGCTGGCTGATCAGCCACCACCAGGTCAGCCAATAACCACAAGCAACAAATTACCTGGTAGCGTTTAATCACTATTTGTCATACGGCTAAACTCTTTCATCAAACATGCAGGCAACCAATCTGATTCGATACTCAAACTTTCGATCCTCGACAGCGTCTGTCAGATAGTCTATAAATTGTGCGCCAAAGAGGTATTCGGTAGCAAGACAAAGAGGATTAGGCAGCGTGGCTTGGGGTCAACAATGCGAAAGTGATGATGACCTTTCTATTCGGCTGCCATTAAATGCACTACGCTCAATCACTGAGCTTGAGCAAGTTCGATCGGCGCTTTTTTAAGTTTAGCTAAATCCAAAAAGTTCCGGCGCAGGAGGAGGACGATTTGAAACAAATATGTTTGACGATGTTTTTACTGTTTGCGGTCAATTTTAATGCGCAAGGTCAAAATATAGAGCTACGGGACAGATTCGAAATTATAGACGTCATGAATAGTTACGCACTAGCACTGGACACAAAGGACTACTCATTATTGAGATCTATTTTTTCAACCGATGTAGAAGTGATGATTATTTTTGATGCTCATTCTCCGGATGGTGGGGAAGTAAAAATCACTGGAATTGACGATTGGATCGAATACGTGGAAAAAGCACTGGACGGCACAAGAGCCTCGCAACATCTTTTAGGCAATCCGATGATCAATATCAGCGGTAAGAAGGCCACCGTAAGGACTGATTTACAAGCGACTGAATATTATAAGGATACGAAAAAAGCAAAGACCACTGTGTGGGGATTTTACCAAACGAATATGGTCAAGGATAAAAATTGGAAAATCACGAAACACGTTCTAACCAGCATAGGTTCTGAGTAACGCCGCAGCCCTGACAAAAAAGTATAAAAACAGATTAAAAAATTCGAAGAAGTCTTCGGGAAACAATAACAACTGGCAGATATGCCAAGTGTGTTCTTAAATTGCAACGATTCTCGATGACGTGAGCTCTGTCAATAGCTACTTCACAAATTGGTGCGTTGAAAGGCGCGACCTGCGTGAGCAGAACACCGGCCGGAGCCCAACATACACAGATTTCACGCACCTAGGTCTACTAGGGGCTTGGTTCCAGCCATTTCACTAGTAGAAAAAGCATTTGTCGCTATGGGCACAGGCTCGTAAACGCCCTTGTTTTATGGTATCTACGTACTTGAGAGTGTAAGGCAACCCACCACGGCGAACCAACCCTCCAAAACACACAATCAAGAAAGTGCCTTATGACCGATCACATATTTTGTCGTCTACATCCTCTGTCCCTCGCCTGCATGGCTCTCTTAGGCACGCATGGCTCTCAGGCCAGCACGTCCGTCTTAGGAGGGGGATTTTGAACGAAATTAGTGATATTTTTCTATCGATAAAGCTTGGGCTGGCCCGTACCGTATCTAAGATCGTACCGCCTCATGAAGTAGAGGATGTTGTTCAAGAAACGTATGTGCGTCTTTGTCAGGTCAGTGCTCCCGAGAAGATCAATCATCCGAAGTCCTATCTTTATAAGATGGCACGTAACCTAGCGCTAGACAGCTTAAAACGTGCCGACAATCGCATCACTGAATCGTGGCAGGAGGAAAATGAAGGTGGCGGTGATCCTGTCAGGCTGGAGCGCGATGAAACATTCGAGCAGGCGGCCTCAAGCGAGGAATTTGGGCAGTTTTGTGAAGCCGTGCGACAGCTACCTATTCAGGCGAGGCGAGTATTTGTTCTTAAGAAAGTGTATGGGTATTCGCAACGAGAGATCGCCAGTGAGTTGGGGCTAGCAGAAAGCACCGTTGAGAAGCACGTCGCGCTGGCAATAAGACGATGCACCGTCTTTATGTACGAACGGGAGTGGCTCGAATCTGACCAAGACAATCAGTGGGAGGCTCGTGGTGAGTAAAATCTATAAGATCGACACAGAACTTAAAGGCGGCGATCAACTCTTCGTAGAGGCGAGTGACTGGATGGCGAAGATGGACAAAGGGCTGTCGGATGAGGACGCTGCAGCGTTATCAACCTGGATGTCGACGGATCCGCGGAATAAAAAACAGCTGCTTGCGATGGCGCA
Organism: Gammaproteobacteria bacterium; assembly: GCA_018645845.1. Taxonomy (GTDB): domain Bacteria; phylum Pseudomonadota; class Gammaproteobacteria; order Pseudomonadales; family Azotimanducaceae; genus UBA9659. The sequence continues at coordinate 8,252 of JABGVY010000580.1, forward strand.
GATGTGGGACAAGATGGATGCGCTTGCGCGCTTATCTGAAGTGTTTCCGTATGAATTAGGAGCGGCGCCACACCCGGTTCAACAGGTAAATCGTAGGTTTGCCATGGCCGCCTCGTTCATTGTTATCTTCGTGGTTGGGATAGCAGGCGTACTCCTAAATCAACCCAGCGACAGCTCACTCGCGGAGCCAGCGTCCGGTAGAACGACATATGAAACCGCCATTGGTGGCACATCGACTATCGAGTTGGCTGATGGATCTGTCATCACACTCAACACAAATAGTCGTGCAACTGTGGGCTTTAGCCCGCAACAGCGTATCGTTCAACTTGAACGGGGAGAGTTGCATATCGATGTCGCACACGACTCAACAAGACCGCTCAGCGTTATTGCGGCTGGTCGTATTGTTCAAGCTGTGGGTACTTCGTTTAGTGTGAGGATAGGTGACTCCCAACGAGTAGAAGTATTAGTCGCGGATGGCCGTGTCCAAATTGGTGCGCGTGAACCAAGCACAGCTGGTACTGATCAGTTAGGGCCCTCGAGAGAAATGGCAAATCAGACTCTTCTCATTTCGCAAGCGGAACGCGTGGTTCTTAACTCTGGTGAAGAAGCTGTGGAAGTGCTTGAGCCGGAAGAAATCGAAGTGCAACTATCTTGGCGAAGCGGAAATCTGATTTTCCGCGGCGAATCACTTGCGACCGCGGTTTCCGAGGTAGGACGTTACACCTCTGTAGAGTTCGTCATAAAAGATGAGGAATTGCGACGGGTCCGCGTCGCGGGGTTGTTCAAGACAGGTGACGTTTCAGGATTCCTGTCGTCATTGGTAGCCAACTTCGACATTTTGTACGAACGTACTGACGATCAGACGGTACTGCTGTCTGCCGCGACTAATCGCCTTACGGATGCTGCCAATTAGCAAGCTGCAATCTTTTATGCCTGTCGACTGGCGGATTTTTTTCAGCCAATCGTCTTACCCCGTAGCAGGTCGGCGACTCGCTACCCGGACCTCCAAGGCTTTTGGGGCCATGTGTGCTCGGTTTACGCTGGTATATCTGACAATCGGTTTGTGTGCTGCTTCATTCGCTCACGCAAGTGACCTACGGTCCTTTGATATAGCCCCAGCGCGTGCCGACCTTGCGCTCATCGCATTTGCAGAGCAGGCGGATCGAACCTTGCTGTTTTCATTTGATGAAACGCACGACAAGACGGCCAACCGCTTAAGCGGCCAGTATGAAGTTGTAGACGCTCTAGAGCTTCTGTTGGCCGGTACCGGGCTCTCCATTTCGATGGGCACTCAGGGACAACTAAGTGTTGTCGAAGACAAGGAATCGAATGGAGTGACAGTCGTGAAGAAACCAAAATCAATACTAGCCAGAATCGGTATGGCGCTCACCGGCGCTGTTGTGGGTACAGCCATGCTTGCACCTCAGGCCAGCATGCCTGCTTTGGCTCAGGAATCCGAGCTTGAAGAAGTCATCGTGACAGCTCAGCGTCGAGAGCAATCAATCATGGAGGTTCCTATTGCCGTTACCTTGGTAAGCGGGCAAGCGTTGGAAACGTTTAACTTAGAAACCAGCCATGACTTACAGTTTTTGGTTCCTGGAATCACCTTTTCAGCTTCTTCGAGCACAAGTCAAATCACTCTCAGGGGCGTTGGAACGGGCTATTCTGGCCCCGGACTTTCCAATAGCGTCTCAGTGTATACGGATGAATCGTATGTATCGCAGCAAGTTGGATCTAACCAATTGTTCTATGACATGGCGTCCGTGCAAGTTTTAAAAGGCCCACAGGGAACCCTCTATGGTCGAAACACAACCGGTGGGGCTATGCTGTATACCACTAACAATCCTGACTTGGAGAGCTATTCGGGTTACGTTCAGGCAGGCTCTGCCGAGTTGGACACAACTGAGTTAGAGGGCGCGTTCAACATTCCACTTGGCTCAACGCTCGCCTTGCGGTTGGCAGCTAAATACAACGACCGAGGCGAAGGCCACGTCACTAACATCTTGAATGGAACCGAGATTGGCGGCGAAGAAGAGACTGGATTCAGAGCGAAACTGCTTTGGCAACCATCAGACAGACTTTCCCTTGTTTTTAAGTACGAACAAAGCGAACTTGAGAGCAATGACGAGGGATCACTCAGAGCTCAGCTTGGAACGGGATTACAATGTTTCTACTGTGAGGATGGTTCGCTAGATGGATCGGGCCTTGGATTTTATGAGACCAACCAAACACCCATAGCAGTTTCTGAACAGGCGGTGCTTGAAAATGTGGGTTACCAAGCGATGGCTGGAGGCACCCTGCGTCACAAGATGGAGATCGACATTCAGGCGCTTAATATCGACTTTGACGTGACTGATAATCTGACGCTTTCGAGCTACACACAGGTTAGAGAAATGGAGCGCAACGGAGGGCAGGACCAGGATGGAAGCCCTTTTGACGGGCTGCATGCTTGGGCAGGAAGATTCTCTGCTGATGAGCAAGGGGGCATCCAATTTGAATCCTTTACCCAAGAGCTGAAATTGGCCTCAAATTTCGATGGATCGTTTAATTTTGTACTGGGTGCCAGTTACCTTGAAGACGATAACGAGTTCACCCTGGGGTACATGGGGATTGCTTTCGGCTACTTTTTATTGGGCAGAACTGAGCATGATATTGAATCGACCTCCTTTTACTTTGACGGTTCTTATGAGTTGACTGATGCACTGACTGTCACTGCAGGTGTGAGAAACACAGAGGATGACCAGGACTTGACGACTTTTGCCTTCGGAGCCACGGGTAAAGACAGCTCGAGTTTTAGCGACACCACATACCGCGTTGTACTGGACTATGACATTTCCGATACTTTGATGGTTTATGGAAGCTTTAACACTGGCTTTAAGTCGGGCGGGTTTAACGGCTCCTGGTTCGGGCCCACGCCTGAGGTTCTGCCTGAAGAAATTGACTCCTTCGAGCTAGGGGCCAAATATTTCGGCGGCAGCTTTTCTTTTGAGGCAGCCTTTTTTGACTATGACTGGGAAAATCTTCAGGTTGCCGTATTGTCAAATGATGCTGGGGGGTTAACTCAGGAAAATGCAGATGCCGAGATGACGGGTTTCGAATTTAGTTCAACTTTTATGCCGACAGAGAACCTCACTATCGGCTTGGCAGGGACATGGCTGGACGGTGAATACTCCACGTATAGCGCTTCAACGCACGTGCCTGCCTCCTCGATTACTCCCGGGGCAAGAGGTTTTGTCGGCGGAGTGAGAGAGGATTTATCCGGTTATCGGCTAGCCAATGCTCCAGAATTCAGCCTGAACGGTAATGTTAGTTATACTTTTCCCATTACCGCAAATTTTAACGCGGAATTATCTGCGCTGGTCTACTACAGTGATGACTACGATATGACCCCAGGTGCATCAGGAATAGCGCGTATCGATAAGCAGGATAGTATGACAATCGTTAATCTCAACCTGAGCGTGCGACACAGCGATGGTTGGCAGGCAGATCTCTACGTCAGAAACGCAACAGACGAGGAGTACTACACTGAAAAGACAACGCAACCTCAGGGCGCGTTTGGTGCTCCGGCCTTACCTCGAGTAGTGGGTGCCAGAATAAGATACGACTTCTGATTACAGACCACTCACCGCACATAGTTGTCTAAGGTCTCCGTAATAAATCGGAGACCGAAGATCGGGCCTGAGAAAGAAGCAAGGAAAACATGATGAATGCTCCAGACATAATGTCCTCTGATTACGAGTCGAATCCATGGCCCCTGCTCAACGAGATTCGAGAGAACCATCCAATCACTTTCCATGATGGGCTAAATAGCTGGTTGCTATCGCGTTTTGAAGATGTAGAAAAGGTCCTGAGATCACCTACCTTCACGACAGAAAACTATGGGTGGCAGCTTGAGCCAGTGCATGGGCCCACAATTCTTCAGTTGGAAGGCACCCGCCATCGCTTAACTAGGGGAATCCTTACGCCAACTCTCAGAGGGCCTTCGATGAGAGACACTTTTGAGCAAGTGATCACACAAAACTCGCAGCGTTTGATTGATGGCTGGCAGCGGGATGGTCACGTCGATCTCGTCAAACAATTTACCCAAAAGCTTCCGTTAAGCGTGATACTTGATGTCCTTGGGTTAGATCCTGATATGAAACCCACTTTTCGTGTTTGGTATAACGCAATACATGATTATTTTACAAATATAGCCGGTGATGAAGCGGTTCATCAGGCCGGATTGAGGGTTAAAGAAGAATTACAGGCCTATATGCTGCCGTTGATAGCTGAACGAAAGGAAAACCCTGGCACTGATTTAATTAGCAAGATCGTGCACGCCGAGATAGAGGGCGAGCGCCTTAGCGATATCGAAATTAAATCATTTATCAGTTTCTTGCTTGTGGCAGGGAGTGAAACTACCGATCTCCAAATGGCCAATATGTGGCTTCGTTTGCTTGAGCATCCGGACCAGCTTGCAGCGGTTCGAGAGGATCGATCGCTCATTCCTATGGCATTTGCGGAAACCCTGCGCCATACGCCCGCTGTGCTGATGATCATGCGTCAGGCAAGCGAGGACACAGAGTTCCATAACACAACAGTGCGGGCTGGGGAGTTAGTTACCTTGTTGCTCGCGGCGGCCAATCATGACCCGCGCAAGTATCACAACCCAGAAGAATTCAATATTTTCCGAGACGGGGTTGATCCGGCGATAGAACTTGAGAAATACGCGAGTCATAGTACTTTTGCGCGCGGCCGGCACTTTTGTATCGGCAGCAAACTGGCAGCAATGGAGGTTGAAATCTCCGCTAACCAACTTTTGGATTCGATCGATGATATTGCGTTCGCTGACGGGATTACGCCCAAACAAGAGGGCAACTTTGTTCGTGCCCCTCGCTCATTTCCTGTGACATTTACACCCAGCTGACAAGTTCGCACAAAACAATGTTTTGCATTTGTGTGTCGAGCAAGTGTTGTACGAGCGCAACCATTCTTTTCAGAGGGCGGCAAGGGCTTATCAGTCTTGCCATCGCACCTTACGGTTTCCGTCTGACCATAGGATAGTGATTGTTCTCTTTGAAAAGCGCCATCCATCGGATGTGCGGGCAAGCTCGTCATCATACCGACCGCCCATCTCAAAGTGCTCGCCGTCAGCCAGTCCCTCTTTGTGCATGTGGACCGTAAAATAGCAACCTGCTTGAGCAAGGTTTCCTTCAATCTCTGCCCATTGATTACCGTTAATGTGCTGCGATGAAGTGAGAGGCTGAAGCGCGTCGCGAATTGTGTCTTTTAAGTCCTTTATGTTGTCGGTCACCCCAGTGATGAAGTGATAAGTCGCATTGGGAGTGAACAAGACGTCAAGCTTATCGTATTTGCCAGAATCAATTGAATAAGAATAGCGGTTTTGTAGCTCTTGAATGTCTTGTTTATCGGCGATTTCTCGAGTCCTAGCGTCCATATTTCTTCTCATCAGCGGCTAAAAAACTATGTTTTATGCAGTATTTTTGATGCTCGGCGGGATTATTCGACACACCCTGAACAGGATCATTGGCGGATAACGAGGAATTCAAACCCTCGATCGGTTGCCGTATATACACTTTCCAGGCAACCGCTTTCGACCACTCTGGCGGCTTTCCACAGCGCGAGTTTACCATAGCTGCCCTCCTCCTCCGTCTACTGATGACACTAAAACGAGATGCCTGTCTCAATACTGAAATGATATTTTTCTGGAGATTGAGGCCCGTTAAGGTCAAGGTAAATAGGCTGCGCATAAGACGCCTCTTCGTACCAGCCATCGGCGACGGGGAACCGCACAAACACCGTGAGATCAATTTGTTCGCCCACAAAGGATCTGAGTTTCGTCACCGGCGCCGTATTGTCACCGACCCGGACAAGACCCAGACCATTCTGGCGCATCTGAGGCAACGCGCGCCAGCTGATGCTGGACACCGGCAAAAGGTATCGCCAACTTAACTGCCCGAAATCGGTAGAATCGGCAGATGAATACCTACAAACGTCATCGCTTCCCACCAGATATCATTTCCTACGCAGTCTGGCTCTACTACCGATTCAACCTAAGCCATCGAGATATTGAAGACCTGCTCGCAGAACGCGGCATCACCGTCACTCGTGAGTCAATTAGACTGTGGTGCCTCAAGTTCGGAGCGATTTATACCCGCCGATTGAAGCGGAAGCACCGAGGATTTGGTGACACCTTCTACATCGATGAAGTATTCGTCAAAATCACCGGCAAGCAGCATTATCTGTGGAGGGCTGTCGACCAGGATGGTGAGGTGGTTGATGTTTATCTACAGGCGAAGCGAGATGGGGCGGCGGCTAAACGGTTCTTTAAGCGTTTGTTGCGTAGTCATGGTCATGAACCCAGAAAAGTCGTGACAGACAAATTGAGGAGCTATGGAGTTGCCCATGGCGAGTTGATCCCAGATGCGATCCACAGTACTCAGCAGTATGAAAATAATCGGGCTGAGCAGTCGCATGAGGCGACCAGGGTGCGAGAGCGAGGGATGAGGAAGTTCAAATCGGTCAAGCAGGCACAGCGATTCGTTACCGTGCATGCTGCTGTCTCGAATCTGTTCAATTTGGGCAGACACCTGGTTCGGGCTGAACACTATCGGAATCTCAGGATTAGTGCGTTCAATGAATGGGGTAGGGCGGTTGCTTGAGGCCCAAGGCTGGATGTCTTTAATCTCAAATAGTTAACTTGCCTATACCGATCACAGTGTTATGACCCTGCAGGGCGAAGCTCCTCGACACCGGATTCCCGACCAACCAGCAATAAATCTGCAGGCCTTTTGGCAAACAGCCCCTGGGTGACTACACCGGTAAGACCATTAATGGTGTCTTCCATAGCA
>JABGVY010000264.1 GCA_018645845.1 Gammaproteobacteria bacterium
GCCAAGCGCCAGGTGCATCTCTCCTCCCGGCGTCATCAGGTTGGATGAAAAACCCTGGTGATACTTCACATCACCAGAACCGAATCCAGGCGTGTATCTACCTTCGAACTCATCAAAAAGTTCAGCAGGGTCTTTGCCCAGGAGGTTGACCAGAACATTAATTCGACCACGGTGCGCCATACCAATAACTGTCTCAACGACCCCCGAAGAACCCGCGCGGTGTATCAGTTCCCCAAGGCAGGGTATAAAAGCCTCACCACCTTCGAGGCCAAATCGTTTGGTTCCCGGATACTTAGTACCAAGGTACTTTTCAAGCCCCTCGGCGGCAATCAAACGATCAAGAATTCTTCTTTTAACACCGTCGCTAAACGAAGGTTTGGACCGGGCGCTCTCCATTCGTTGCTGAACCCACATCTGTTCAGCCTCATCAGCGATATGCATGTACTCTGCACCGATTGATGCACAGTACGTACTCTCCAGTACTGCTATTATGTCTCTAAGGGGTGCCTCGCCCTGGCCGAAGAAAACATCTCCGGTCTGGAAACCTGTGTCCAGGTCGGCGGGGGATAATTTGTGGTATTCAAGCTCCAGCAATGGAACCTGCATAGGCGCCTGAAGGCCTAACGGATCCAGGTTAGCCTTAAGATGTCCCCTTCTTCTATAGCCGCTGATGAGTTCGCTGACGGCAAATTGTTTTCGCTCATGATCAGCGTGGACACTGCTGGCAGAGACTGGCACAACACGGGCCTGATTCTTCGCCAGCAACAGGAAATGGTTGCGAACCGTACCATGGGAGATATCCGGGGCGTCCGCACCTTCCACTTTCGGCAAGAATTCGAAGTAACTTCGCCATTGCTCCGGAATTTCAGAAGGATCTACCAGAAACTTCTCGTAGAGATCCTCTACGTATGAAGCATTACCAGCGGATATATGGCCTGAACGCCACATACGATCCATCACACTATCTACCATCCCTTTACCTCGTACCAATGGGGACCACTCCGAGAGGCAGATTGTACAGGCATTAAAACGGGCTGGACAGGGCCTGGCGTCCAGTTGAGCGCTAGATAGCTCTCTTCAGCAGCATGTTTCGAATATGCCCAATAGCACGAGTAGGATTCAGTCCTTTCGGGCAGACAGAAACGCAGTTCATGATGCCACGACAGCGAAAAACACTGAACGGATCTTCGAGATTTGCGAGGCGTTCTTCAGTCGCGGTATCCCGACTGTCCGCAAGAAACCGATAAGCCTGGAGTAGTCCTGCTGGGCCAATGAATTTATCGGGATTCCACCAGAACGAAGGACACGAAGATGAACAGCATGCGCAAAGAATACATTCATACAGGCCGTCAAGCTTTTCACGCTCTTCGGGTGACTGGAGTCGCTCCCGGCCGGGAGCCAGCTCATCATTCACTAAATAAGGTTTAATCTTTTCATACTGTTTGTAAAATTGGTCCATATCAACGACCAGATCACGAATCACAGGTAATCCCGGCAGCGGTTTGATGGTAAGTTTGCCGCCCCGAACGACTTCAGAGAGTGGCGTCACGCACGCCAGGCCATTTTTGCCATTCATGCTGACACCATCTGAACCACAGACCCCTTCGCGACAAGATCGACGGTAGGTGACTGATGGGTCTTTCTCCTTGAGTAATTCGAGTACATCCAGCACCATCAAGTCGCGGCCACCCGGGATCTCAAGGTCGAAATCCTGGATATAGGGCTCTTTATCCGCGTCCGGATTGTAGCGATATAGACTTACCTGCATATTTAGTTCCTGTTATCTCTGTCGAACCCTAGTAGGTTCTTTCCATTGGTTCGAAGGTGGGAACTGTCTTCGGATCGAAGTTAACGTCCCGCTTGCCTAATGTTTTGGTATTGGGATCAAAGATAGAATGACACAACCAGTTTTCATCGTCCCGCGTCTGGAAATCATCACGAGCATGAGCACCGCGGCTTTCCCTGCGTCCCGCAGCACTGACAGCAGTTGCTTCGGCAATCTCCAGCAGGTTGTCCAGTTCCAGCGCCTCAAGGCGTGCAGTGTTAAAAGCTCGTGAATCGTCATTAAGCGATGCCTTTTCAATTCGCTCCCGCAACTCTTCAAGCTTTTTAATACCCTCCTGCATGGGCGCTTCTTTACGGAAGACGCCGAAGTTCAGCTGCATACATTGCTGCAGTTCTTTCTTTAACATTGCCGGCGATTCGCCATCGCCTTTTGAGTTATCCCAGCGGTTCAGTCGTGCCATCGACGCTTCAAGGTCAGAATCCGATGCCTCGCCTGAATCCATGCCCTGTGTCAGCGCATCGGTAATATGAAGGCCCGCGGCCCGCCCGAATACAACAAGGTCTAGCAGAGAGTTCCCGCCTAGTCGGTTCGCCCCATGAACAGAGACATTAGCCGCCTCACCCACCGCATACAGCCCATCCACTATCTGGTCGTTGCCACTCGCATCAATGGTAATCGCCTGACCATGAACATTCGTTGGAAGCCCTCCCATCATGTAGTGACAGGTGGGTACAACAGGAATAGGTTCCTTCACCGGATCAACATGAGCAAAGGTCTTAGACAGCTCGATAATACCCGGCAATCTTGAATGAAGAATTTCTTCACCCAGGTGGTCCAGCTTCAGCAGCACGTGATCGCCGTTCTCACCTGCACCGCGACCTTCCAGTATTTCAAGGACCATGCTTCTTGCGACAACATCTCGGCCCGCCAGGTCTTTCGCATTCGGCGCATAACGTTCCATGAAACGTTCACCATCTTTGTTAATCAGGTAACCGCCTTCACCACGACAGCCTTCTGTGACCAAAGTACCTGCACCAGCAATCCCCGTGGGATGAAACTGCCACATTTCCATATCCTGGACAGCGTACCCGGCGCGAAGGGTCATGCCTGTACCATCGCCAGTGTTCATCAGCGCGTTGGTCGTTGACTGATATATGCGGCCTGCTCCACCCGTCGCCAGGACAGTCGCTTTTGCTTTAATGTAATGAAGTTCACCGGTTTCCATGCAAATTGCTGTTACGCCAACGACTGCACCA
>JABGVY010000142.1 GCA_018645845.1 Gammaproteobacteria bacterium
ACATGCGACCGCTGCTGATTCAGTCTTATCAAAGTTTGAAGCTGAGTAATCTCAGGGAAAGGGAAGCGAGGCTTTATAATGCGGCCCTGGAAGAAGATTACTAGTCTGTCTTCCAGACGACTGGCGGTTATACTCGGTTAGTCGTTAAATTATTGTAAAACCCCACAAGTGTTTTATAAGATGCTTGTGGGGTTTCATGGATCATAAGGAATGGTAGACGCTAATAAACTACGTTATGACCTGGTTGGTGTCGTCTTTTTCTTTCTCCTGGCGATGTTTCTGGAGTATCGGGAGGCGTTCTCGCTAATCGAAGACGAAACGCTTTCATATCGTCAGATTCTTCGCACTCACTATGGTGATGAGTTTTTCACCAGCCCATCTGAAGATGTCGTCATCGTATTCACTGATGAAGAATTTTACTCCGAGTACGACAAGTACCCTCTCCGCAGAACAGACCTTTCGACGATTATCCTGAGGTTGCAGGATATGGGTGCTTCTGTCGTTGCTATCGACATGCTGCTCGACTTCAACAGTGCCTATGGAGAGGATCCAACTCTGGAGGATGCGCTCTCGGAGGCAGGCAATGTATTACTGGTCTCCCAGGCCGAGATAGAGGAAGGGGAATACCTGGGACTCAATACTGCAATCGACAGATTTAATGACGTGACCGACCAGGGTTACTCGAACATAGCGTCGAACAGCGCGATTTCTGAAAGCATTGTTCGCCTGCGTATCCATAAGGAAATGGTGAACCTTTACGACTCGTGGCCGTTTGCGGTAAAGGCTGTCTCTATGTCTCGCGACGAAGAGCCCGAGCTTGTAAATGGTGTGTTGAGCATCGGGCCAGAAATAGAAGTGCAACTCGATCAGTTTGACGAAATGTATATTGATTATCCGTATCTGCCTGGCGTGTCTGATCGTGTTTCCAGTCTGCATGAGATTATCGGTATCTCGGCGTCGGATCTGTTGTTTGTGGATGATGAAGAAGAGCTCGAGGATCTTGCCTACCTTGTGGTCGGCAAGATCGCCCTGATTGGTGAGGTTGCTGAAGTTGCCCACGATCAGTTTGAAACGCCTGTAGGGAACGTCTTCGGCGTTGAAGTGATTGCGAACTCGATTTCGACCATCATAAAGAATGGTCCACTGAAAGCTGCCTCATTGGGCACGGAGTTGCTGGTTGGGTTTCTGTTGCTGGCAGTCTTTTTGTGTACACGGATGATCCAGGCGCCTCTTCCCAGGAACAGCATTAGCATTGCCGGGCTAGTTCTCTTTGTCTTGTTCACCACCTACACCTATATCAGTTTTGGCCTGGTGTTCTCTATAAGTTACCTGTTTATAGCTTCGGTCTTCTCGATCATTGTCATCAACATGAGGTTCTACATCTCGGAAATGGGCCAGAAGACGATGATTCGAGAGATGTTTGGGCAATACCTCTCGCCCAAGGTGGTTGAAAATCTGGTTGATGACCCCTCGAAGATTCAGTTAGGTGGTGAAGAACGCGAGATGACAGCCTTTTTCTCGGATATTCGAGGCTTCTCGACCATATCAGAACGCCTGACGCCATCGGAATTGGTTCAAGTGTTGAACGACTACCTGACAGATATGTGCGACATTATCCTTGCGGCTGAAGGCACGGTAGATAAGTTCGAGGGTGATTCCATTATGGCTTTTTGGGGTGCGCCGACCAGGCAGGCGGATCATGCCAAGAGAGCCTGTTTTGCCGCGATAGAAATGAACGATAGGCTTATAGAACTCAGATCTAAAGCGCTGGAGCAAGGTGTTACTCCTCTAGTGGTCAGAATGGGTATGAACACAGGGACGATGGTGGTAGGTAATATGGGGTCCAAGCAAAGAATGAACTACACCATCATGGGTGATGCGGTGAATCTGGCCTCGCGTCTGGAAGGTGCTAATAAAGCCTATGGGTCAGGAATGATGATTTCCGAATCTACCTATAGGTTTTGTGAGGCGGATGTTGATGTCCGTGAGCTGGACAGAATCACGGTGGTAGGAAAGAGTGAGCCGGTTACCGTGTATCAGTTGCTGAACAGGAAGAACCAGACAAGCGACGCGGAAGCGGATCTCGTAGACCAATTCTCGAAGGGTTTGGAACTTTACAAAACAGGGGACTTTCAGCGTGCGAAGAGTGAGTTCTCGGCCTGTCTTGAGATCTTCGCCGACGATGGTCCAGCTCAGACTTACATATCCAGGTGTCAGGCGTTTACTGATAATCCACCGGGCGCTGATTGGGACGGGGTTTATAGACTGACCGAAAAGGGTTAGTGCGGAATGTAGAACAGGGAAAAAATGTTTCAGGAAAGAGTAGTTCAGGAAAGAATAATACAGAAACTTGCGGGCTCACTGGATTTGCAGCACCTGGAAGTCGTGAATGAAAGCGGCAACCACAACGTCCCGGCCGGATCGGAGTCCCATTTTAAGGTAGTTCTGGTCAGTGAGGCTTTTGAGGCTTTGCCTTTGATCGCCAGGCATAGGCAAGTGAATGGGATCCTCAGTCATGAACTGGCTAACGATATTCATGCGCTAGCAATTCATACCTACACGGCGAAAGAGTGGCGTAAGAAAAAAGGAGAGGCCCCAATGTCTCCGCCGTGTCTTGGGGGCAGTCTCTAATCAGGATGATCATTGCCCGTGTATAGATTCCGGTGAGCGGCACCCTGTATGCAGGAGGGATTGAGGTCACGTGTCTGGATCATCAGGCCGGTGGACGCTCTTCAGAATACCTTTACGAGCTAAAACGGCAGCATATAGCGATTCATGTCAGGGTAATCCGGCGTCGCAGGAAGTCGATGGCCCTGTATGTGGAAAAAGGTGTTTTGCCCGAGCTTCGGGTCCCGACAAATTGCGCCTGGCGCGACATTCATTCATTTCTCGGCAGCAAATTTGACTGGATTATCGCTGCGGAATCGGAGCTGGCAGGTCGCATAACTGCACCGTGTAATAACTATACAGCCGGCGGGGAGGTTAGTTATCTAGGCCGCCGAGTACCGCTCGTGCTGACCAAGAGTCGCTTCAATGTTGTGGAAGCGGACGATACTAGTATCTATGTTTCATGCGCCAATCCTTCCAGGCCCGAAGCCGTCGAGAAACAAATTATTCACTGGTATCGAAGGCAGGCGGAGGCCCTGTTCCCTGAAAGAATTCAGGTGATTGGTGGTTTGTTTTCATCCCGGACTGATCCATCACGAATGACGGTACGTAAAATGAGAGCGCGTTGGGGAAGCTGCTCATCAAAAGGGGAGCTGTGCCTAAATCTGTGGTTAATGAAAGCGGGCCTGCCACAGATAGATTTCGTGATAGCGCATGAACTTTGCCATCTCAGGCATTTCGCCCACAATGCCAGTTTTTACGCGCTGCTCGGAGAAGTGATGCCCGACTGGAAAAAGCGGGAGGTACTGCTCGGTCAGGCGGTCTAGAGGATCGGTTCAAGGGAAGGCCAGACATCTTCCAGTAGCTTGGGTTGAGCTTCCACGGTCGGATGGATACCGTCCCGTTGAACGAGGTCCTTCCCCGTCGATATGCCGTCCAACAGGAAGGGTACAAACGGCAGCGAGTATTCTTCTGCGAGAGTGGAAAACACCTTTTCGAAGGCGAGAGTGTAACGTCGGCCATAGTTAGGCGGTAAAACCATACCGATTAATAGAACCCTGGCGCCACTGTCTTGTGCCTGCTGAATCATGGTTTGCAGATTGTCACGGATGCGGGAGAGTGGATAGCCGCGAAGTCCATCATTGCCGCCAAGTTCAAGGACAAGAATATCTGGTTGGTGAAAGGCGAGGCTTTTCGGTAACCTTGTGACCCCGCCGCCCGTGGTCTCGCCAGAGACACTGGCGTTGACGACCTGGTAGTGAGGATGGGAGGCGGCGACACGGTTGGCCAGCAGGGTTACCCAACCTTGCTCCTGATCCATGCCGTAGGCAGCACTGATGCTGTCTCCATAGACAAGTAGAGTGTCCGCGAGAGCGAGTTGGCTGGTACCGAAACAATACAGAGCGATAATAATTTTAGTGAAGCGAGCAATGATCAAAACACAAGACCTTGGAAAATCAGTCAGCACCTCGGAAGGGCAATTGACTATATTGAAAGGGATCGATTTGGAAATCAAGAAATCCGAGTCGGTAGCCATCGTGGGAGCATCCGGTTCGGGTAAAACTACCCTGTTAAGCCTTCTGGCGGGTCTGGATACTCCCAGTCGAGGCAAGATAACATTGGGAGACTACGAGATCACCTCCTTCAATGAGGAAAAAAGAGCGAAAGTCCGTTCCGAACTGGTGGGTTTCGTATTCCAGTCTTTTCAGCTGCTGGCGAGCCTGAGTGCGATAGAAAACGTGATGCTGCCTGCAGAGCTTACCGGAGATAGTGAAGCCCAGGCCAAGGCAAAGGAACTACTCGATAGAGTTGGCCTGAGTCACAGGGTGAATCATTACCCGCGCCAACTCTCGGGTGGTGAACAGCAGCGGGTGGCAATTGCGAGGGCATTTGCTTCCTCTGTCGAGATTCTGTTTGCAGACGAACCAACAGGAAATCTGGACACGGCGACCGGCCAACATATCATTGATCTGATCTTTGAGCTCAATGCGGAGTTTGGCACGACACTGGTACTGGTCACGCATGACAGCCGGCTTGCTGATCGTTGTGAACGTAGTATTCATATAGCGTCCGGTGAACTCATTGAGCCGCCGAACCTACCGGAAGTAGTTTCCAGTCTTGGAGGCTAACTCGTGAATATTTTTTCCCTGGCCCTGAAACTGCTGTGGCGCGACTGGCGTGCGGGTGAGCTGACGCTTCTGCTGGCATCACTGGTGATTGCTGTGGGTACAGTGACGACAGTGTCGCTTTTTGTCGATCGTTTGCAGCAGGCGCTTTTAACAGAATCTGCGACTTTCCTTGCTGCTGACAAGGTGATTTCCTCCGATGCGCCTATAGACGCAGAAATTGTTGACTACGCGACATCTCTTGGACTCAGAACATCTGAAACTCTGGGTTTTGTTTCGATGGTTTTTTCCGAAGAGCGAGCGCAGTTCACCTCTGTAAAAGCCGTGGACCAGCATTACCCGCTGCGCGGGAAACTGATTGCCGGTGATGAACCCTTTGTCAGGGGAGCACCGGTCGACACGGGTCCGTCGCCCGGAGAGATCTGGATTGAAAGCCGATTATTCCCTTCACTTGATGTCGCACCCGGAGACCTGCTGGACGTTGGTGTATCCAGCATTCCCGTTACCCGTGTTCTGATAAAGGAGCCTGACAGGGGGGGCGGTTTTGGTAATGCCGGGCCACGAGTGTTAATGAACATGGCTGATGTTCCGGCGACGGAAGTGGTGCAACCGGGAAGCCGCCTGACCTATCGATACCTGTTTGCGGGAGACAGAGAGCGCCTTGAACAGTTTGAAACGTGGGTAAAGCCAAGGCTGGGGATTGAGGCGCGAATTTTTGGTGTAAAGGAAGGGGCCGAGGGAATTGGTAACGCACTCGACCGCGGAGAACGTTTCCTGCTATTGGGTAGTTTGCTGGGAGTTGTGCTTGCTGGCGTTGCTATAGCCCTTGTTGCGCAACGATACAGCCTTAGGCACTACGATCACGTGGCCATTATGAAAACGCTTGGGGCGACGCCGCGCTCTGTCGACCTGATTTTTATCACCATATTTGTCACGCTTGGTTCCGCAGCAACCCTGTTGGGTGCAGCAATAGGCTATGCCATGCAGATGGGTGTAGCGAGAATCCTTGCTCCCTATATACCGATAGAGCTACCGGAGCCTTCGATGCGCCCGGTGTTACTAGGGCTAGTGACGGGTTTTATCTGCCTTTTAAGCTTTGCATTGCCGCCGTTACTCAAACTTCGTTCAATTGACCCCGTTAGGGTTATTCGCCGCGATCTGGGTGACGCCAGTGTTGCAGACAGAATGACCTATAGTTTCGCTGTTCTCGGAACGCTTGGCCTGATGTGGTGGTACTCCCAGGATATCAATCTAACATTAATTATTTTTAGCGGCTCTGTCATATCGTTAGCGCTGCTATTTGCGGTTGCGTTTCTGCTACTTAGAAGCGGCAGGGTTCTGGGGATGCAGGCTGGTAGCGCCTGGAGGCTGGCGCTGGCAGGTATGCAGAGACGGGGGCAGGAAAATACCTTGCAGATTCTGGTTTTCGGGCTGGCCATTATGCTGCTCCTGATTCTGTACCTCGTTAGAACAGCACTTATTACGGAGTGGCAATCTCAGATTCCACCGGATGCCCCCAATCACTTTGCGATTAACATTACACCAGAGGATGTCCAGCCAATCAGAACGCTGTTTGCAGAAAACGGGGTTGACAGTCAGCCGTTGTATCCGATGATCCGGGGCCGAGTCAGCAGCGTGAATGGAGAATCAGCATCTGATCGGGACAAACGTCTGCAACATCGGGGAGAAGAGGCTCCGGGGTCGAGTTCAGGCAGAAATTTGACCTGGTCTAGTGTGCTCCCGGATGACAACATCGTGATAGCAGGAGAGTGGTGGGACCAAAGTTATTCAGGGACCCCACTGGTTTCGCTTGAAAAGGATCTGGCGTACCGCAATCAGCTAAAAGTTGATGACGAGCTGGTATTCACTATTCAAGGCAGGGAAGTACAGGCTCGAATAGCGAGCATCAGGACGGTTGCCTGGGATAACATGCAACCGAACTTCTACATTATCTTTGCGCCGGGGACCCTCGAGGAGTTCCCGTCTACCTTTATGACCAGCTTTCATCTTGAGAAAGAACAGAAGCTTTTTCTAAACGATCTGCTTAAAGCCCACCCGACAATGACCGTCATCGAGATTGATGCCCTGATCGAGCAGATACAACGTATCATCAGCCAGGTTACCCTTGCGATCGAGCTGGTGCTGGTGCTAATCGTGGGCTCTGGCGGCCTAGTTCTGCTAGCGAGTGTTCAGGCATCAATGGACGAGCGAATGAAACAACACGCTATTCTGCGAACCCTGGGCGCGAGCAGAAGGCTGATATTAGGCAGCCTTGCGATTGAATTTTGTGCGCTCGGATTTTTTGCAGGCATTCTGGCGACAGTTGGGTCCGAGATCACTGTGTTCATGCTGGAAACTGAAATTTTCGAGCTGGATTACGAAATGAACCCTGAGCTTTGGGTATTGGGTCCCGCCGTTGGAATCGTTCTGATTGGTGCCGTTGGGACCTTTGCCACTCGACGGGTTGTGGACACACCACCAGCCAGTGTTTTGCGAGAGCTCGCCTAGCCACGGCTTTATTCTCGCCACGGCGTTTATTTCTAGGGTTCGTGATACCAGGAGCCGTCGCTTTGTTTTCTGATCCACAATTGTGAAAACCAGTAAAACCGGTTTCCTTTTGGCAGGGTGCAGTTATACCGTGTTCTGCCGACCGACACTTCCTTTGTCGGCCTGGCCAGGACCTTTGTGCCGCTTGTTTCCGACAATGTCATCAGCCCGCCGGGCCCGTAACAGGTCAGCCGTGACAAATTCAGGGAGTCGTTGGTGAAGGACAATTCCAGCGAAGGTTTAAAGTTATCCGACACCAGTGGCTCTACCTCGGGGTGCAGGACAGGGAACGGCAGGCTGCGAAGCTTATCCCTGAAAGCGGCTTCACCTACATAGACACCAGCAAGCGGATAACGAGGCAATATTAGAGGGTTTGAATGCGGCCCGATAGCACCGCTTTGCTGTCCAAAACCGATCATTCCCAGATCACCCACCAGGTTTAGGATTTCTTCGTCATACTCACCATAGGGGTAAGCGAAGAGATTGGAGTCCAGGCCGTGTTTCCCCAGAAGGTTTTTTGCCGTCAATAATTCTCCTCTCATCCGGTCTCTCCACTGATCTGCCAATTCTGCGTCAAGGCGCCTGATCATATGAGTGTGGCTGTCGGTGTGATTCGCGATAGTTGCACCGTGCATGGACATTTCGGCGAGTTGGGCCCACGTCAGGTAGTGAGGGTTTTTCTGTTCTATGAGTCGGGTAGACACAAAAATAGTAAACGGCCAGCCTCTTGCCTGAAGATTGGGAAATGCGGTGCTATAGATGCTGCGGTAGGCGTCGTCAAATGTGATGGCTACGATCTTGTCGTCATTCTTCTCAGTCTCGCGTGAGACGTCCATTGAGCGTTTGACCAGTTCATCGAGTGGTAAGACAGTGAAGCCTTCGGCTTCTATGATATCCAGGTGCCGGTTGAACTGATCAGGTGCAATGCTTGTAATTGCCGGGGTTTTTTCGTCCACATGATGATAGAGAAGCACAACACCAGCGTGCACGTGTGTCGTTAAAAAGCAGATCAGGGTGCCAGTGACCAGTTTCTTATGAAATGTGGTTGCGTGTAGAATGCCGCTACCAAGCAATGTGTAGACTGTCCTGATGGCCGACTTAAGACTGGAACTCAATAAGGTGAACAAAAAGCTTCGCCATGAAACTGGAAAAGCGATTGCGGATTTCAATATGATCCAGGATGGCGACCGCATCATGGTTTGTATCTCTGGTGGTAAAGACTCCCTGACCATGTTGAACATTTTACTGAATCTGAGGGACCATGCACCGATTAATTTCGAGCTTTTGGCGGTGAACCTTGACCAGAAACAGCCTGGCTTTCCAGGGGAAGTTTTGCCGGATTATTTCGAGAAGCTCGGTGTTGATTACAAAATATTGGAAGAAGATACCTATTCGCTGGTGACTGACATAGTACCCGAAGGGAAGACCTACTGTGGCTGGTGTTCAAGATTCCGTCGCGGGATTTTATATAAATTTGCGAAGCAAAATGGCTATACAAAAATCGCGCTTGGTCATCACCGGGATGACATGATAGAGACGTTATTCTTGAATATGTTCCATGGTGGCAAATTGAAGACAATGCCTGCAAAGCTACTGAGTGATGATGGACAGAATATGGTTATCAGGCCTTTAGCCTACTGTCGTGAGAAAGACATTGAGCGATATGCCCAGCTTAAAGCGCTGCCAATCATTCCGTGTAATCTATGCGGTTCGCAGGACAACCTTCAGCGCCAGGCTATCAAGGGTATGTTGCAGGAATGGGATACGCTACATCCTGGGCGGCTCGCGTCAATATATCGAGCGATGACCGACGTTGTACCCTCGCATCTAGCCGATCGGGATCTGTTTGATTTTTCAAGGTTGGAAGAAAAGCAGCTTAAGCAGGCCAAGCCGTTGGATGTGGTCAACCTCTAAGAGCTTTATTGAAGTGCTTGAGCTAAGAGCTTTATTGAAGGGCTCGCTAAGGGCTTATGCCTCTGGTTTGTAGCGTTCATGAAATATCTTGAAGGCGGTAGCTAAATTCCCCAGTTCTTGGACGAATGTCGTGATGTCTTTCTCACTGACTTCGTTGTCGGCCTTGAAGTCTTGTTCTATCTTTCTTGCGATCAGCCTTAAATTTTTGGCGCTGAATGTGGCTGATAACCCTGCAATATTGTGTACGAGTCGCTCTGCCTGTGCGATATCCTGGTCCTTTAGGAAGTTTTTGAATGCTTCATCTGCATTTCCATAAATATTAATGTAGTCGTTACTCAGTGAGTAGAAAAACTCCGGGTCACCGCCAAGAGTGTCTATTGCCTTACTAAAATCGAAGCCTTGAATAAAGTAATCTTCGTTTCTTTCCGGTTCCTCATTCTGGGTAACCGGTTGAATGGCTCGTTCATCTACGAGTATATTTTGCAGAGCGTCGTAATCTATCGGCTTGGTAAGGAAATGATCAAACCCGGCATCGAGGGCCTGAGTTTTCTCAAAATCAAGAATGCTGGCAGATGTCGCGATTACGAGAGAAGAACGCAGTGCGGCATCTGCGCGAATACGTTGAATGGCTTGCAGGCCATCCATCACGGGCATTCTAATATCCATTAGTACAACGACGTAGCTGTGTTTGGCTAGTGCTTCCAGCGCGTCTTGCCCATTGTCCGCGATGGTCACCGTGAAGCCTCTTTTTTCGAGCATTAGGCGGGAAAGCTTCTGGTTGATCAGATTGTCCTCGACCAACAGTACCTCGGCGTCTGTCGCCGATGGGATCCGAGAGGTTGACCCAGGGAAATGGGTGTCACGGGTAGGCAACTTCCCTCCTAGGTGACGGTGGGTGAGAATAAATAACCCGAACCATGGATGGTACTAATAAAGGTCGTGTCTTGATCGTGTAGTCTGAACTTTCTTCTCACCTGCCCAACGAGCACATCAATATAGCGATCATCCGGGTACCATTCTCTGCTCCGAATTCGGTTCATGAGCTCGTCGCGAGTCAGGACCTCTCCGCTATTTTCAATCAATGCTAGCAGCAGTTGGAATTCTCCCGCAGATAACGGCTGTCGCTTACCGGCAGGAGTTGAAAGTTCCCTTTTGTTAAGGTCCAGTGTCCAGCCTTCGAACTTCCGGGTGAAGCCTTTTTCTTTTAGCTTTTCTTGCGTACGGACCCGCCTGAGTAGATTCTTCACCCGTGACAGTAATTCACGGGGGTCGAAGGGCTTGGTTATGTAATCGTCGGCGCCACTCTCCAGGCCTACGATTCGGTCAATTTGGTTGTCCTTTCCTGTCACCAGAATGATGCCAATGTCGAATTTGGCACGAATTTCACGGGTGAGAGTCAATCCATCCTTTCCCGGTAAGTTGATATCGAGCAGGCACAGGTCTATGTCGTCATCGCTGATCCGCTCTAGGACACCATCGGCATCTGCAACATCGGTGACAGTGTAGCCCTCGTGCTCGAAGTGCGAAGCAAGCTGCCGGCGCGTGATTGGCTCGTCTTCGATGACCAGAATATGTGCAACTCGTTGACTCATGTACGACAATTCTTTCCTGTTAGCCGCATACTATATACCATTGGTTTCCTTGGATGCGAAATTATTGATAACTTGCCTGACTTCAAAATACCATGGGATGAACTATCGGAAGGTGCCCTGATGGGAATCATCGAGGAATTCGTCACTCGAGAAGGCACGGAATATGGTGATTCTGAGATATCCCTTGAGATTAAATGCCAACAGGTGAGGCAGCAGCTCCGCGATGGTGATGCCTTTATTACCTTCGACGAAGAGGTGCAAACCTGCTCAATAAGCCCTGCTAACTGAGTTTGCCGTGGCCAGCTTGCTCGCGTAGCATCCGTGCAACATCATAAAGTCGGGTTGGGCGGAAGAGATAAAAGATGAAAATTGTAATTACAATAGTCGTTGGGTTGCTCCTGTTTCTTGGAGCATTGCTACTGAATCAGGAATCGTCAAATAACAATACGGAAGTTAACCTGGAGCAAACCTCCGTTGGCGCAACGGCGCGGATAGTAGATGTCACTGCGAATCTTGATGCTGAGCGAATAGTCAACGCAGATGATGAACCCGGCAACTGGCTGGCCCATGGTCGAACATACGATGAGCAGCGTTTTAGTCCCCTCGATCAGATAACAACGGATAATGTCGCTGATCTTGGTCTTGCCTGGTATTTTGACACCGGCACGGATCGTGGACTGGAAGCATCACCCATCGTTGTAGATGGCGTTATGTATACCTCGGGTTCCTGGAGTGTAGTGTTTGCGAATGATGCTCGAACAGGTGAATTAATATGGCAATTTGACCCGAAGGTACCCAAGGCCTGGGGCGTCAACGCTTGCTGTGATGTGGTCAATCGGGGCGTCTCCGTCTGGAAAGGCCGGGTCTATGTTGGAACGATTGATGGTCGGTTGATTGCGTTGAATGCGGTCACTGGTGAGGTCGCATGGGATGTTAATACTATAGACAAAACCAAGCCATACACGATTACGGGTGCGCCCAGAATCATCAATGACAAGGTAATCATTGGTAATGGCGGTGCTGAGTATGGAGTTCGAGGATACGTAACAGCCTACGATACTGAGACCGGTGAACAAGTTTGGCGTTTTTACACAGTGCCGGGTAATCCCGGTGAACCCTTTGAATCTCCCGCAATGAAAGATGCCGCAAAGACCTGGACCGGGCGTTGGTGGACCATGGGCGGTGGCGGTACAGTGTGGGATTCAATGGCTTATGACCCGGACTTGAATTACTTATACATCGGTGTGGGTAATGGTTCACCGTGGAATCAAAATGTCAGAAGCCCGGGGGGTGGGGACAATCTGTTTTTATCTTCGGTTGTGGCCCTCAACCCTGATACTGGCGAGTATATTTGGCACTATCAAACTACCCCCGGTGATACCTGGGACTACACTGCGACCCAGCATATGATTCTTGCCGAGTTGGAGATTGGTGGTGAGCTCCGAAAAGTCATCATGCAGGCGCCCAAAAACGGTTTTTTCTACGTGCTTGACCGCGTTACAGGTGAGTTTATTTCCGCCGAAGAATATATACCGATAACCTGGGCGACGCACGTTGATCCTGAGACAGGGCGACCTGTCGAGAGTGACAACGCTCGTTATCAAGTCGCGAATCCATTGCTGGATTTACCACTAGAAGAACAGGTTGCCGTGCTAGCCGCGATGACGGCGGAAGAGATAGAAGCGGCCTACCATAAACCTGGACCCCTAGGTGGCCATAACTGGCATCCAATGTCTTACAGTCCGGATACCGGGTATGTCTATATCCCAGCGTTGGATATGCCTTTTGGCTATGGTAACGAACCCGAGTTTACTTACGAGGAAGGCCGCTGGAATCTTGCCAACGATTGGCGGCTGGGTATGCCCACGGGTGATCAGGATCTTGATGACAAGACCGATGGGCTGCTGCGGGGATTTATTTCTGCATGGGATCCCGTTGCACAAAAAGAGGTCTGGCGAGTTCAGCATGCAGGCACCTGGAACGGGGGCATGTTGTCTACTCATGGCAACTTGGTCTTCCAGGGAAACTCCAGCGGCCAGTTTGTCGCATATCGAGCTGATACAGGTGAAAAGCTTTGGTCAGCGCCGGCGCAAACCGGTGTCATTGCGCCGCCGATTTCCTTCGAGATCGACGGAGAGCAATATGTCACTGTAGTGGCAGGCTGGGGTGGCGCGTTCGCCCTGTCAGCAGGGGCGGCTGAGGGGTATAACTTGAAGCCCCGTGGTCGAATTTTGACCTACAAACTGGAGGGAACAGTTGAGCTGCCGCCGGTGGTTGACGTTGCAGCTGTCTTACCCGAACCGCCGGCAATAGATGCGACAGATGAAGAAATAGCGCATGGTAAGTTTATGTATCACAAGTATTGTGGTGTTTGCCATGGGGCCGGCGTGCGTTCGGGTGGTGTATTGCCTGATCTGCGATATATGGCATCAGGAAAGCATATTGTC
Source organism: Gammaproteobacteria bacterium (assembly GCA_018645845.1). Classification (GTDB taxonomy): domain Bacteria; phylum Pseudomonadota; class Gammaproteobacteria; order Pseudomonadales; family Azotimanducaceae; genus UBA9659. The sequence goes on from JABGVY010000142.1 coordinate 13,234, forward strand.
TTTGAGGATATTGTTCTTGGCGGTATTTTGCAGGATCGCGGTATGGTGAGTTTTACGAGCTCGCTTACCAAAGAGGATTCGCGAGCCGTGCATCAGTATGTGATTAGCGAGGCACATCGTTTAAAATCACGATCTGGAAGCCAGGCGGTTCCTTGACTGAAATAGTCATGTGGAACAGGACTAAAAGATCAAGAAATATGAATAGGATCATGGCCATGGCCAAGACGAAAGGAGAGAAGTGGGATGAGCGAAGCGATTGATACCCAATGGATGTCAAGGGATCCTGACACGATACCTCTGGATCAGCTGGATCTGATGAATCCTCAGCTGTTTCATAATGATTATCACGTGAAGGTTTTTGAGCGTTTACGCCAAGAATCACCCGTCCACCTGCAAAAAGATCATGCAGAGGTAGGGTCTTTCTGGAATGTCACCCGATACGAAGACATCATGGCGGTAGACACTAATCATGACAGTTTTTCGTCCGATGGTTCCATTGTTGCGACCGACCAGGATGAAGAATTTCCACTGCCGATGTTTATCGCGATGGATCCGCCGAAGCACGATCAACAGCGCAAGGAAGTCAGTGGTGTCGTGCAGCCTTCCAACTTAGCAAAGATGGAATCCACGATCCGTGAACGTGTCTGTGGCATTCTTGATTCACTGCCTCGAGGCGAGGAATTTAACTGGGTAGATCGTGTTTCCATCGAGTTAACAACGCAAATGTTGGCGACGCTGTTTGATTTCCCGTTCGAAGACAGAAGGAAACTCACCCGATGGTCAGACGTGGCAACGGCGGATGAGGATTCCGGCATTATCGAGAGCGAGGATCAGCGGCGGGCAGAATTGTTTGAGTGCCTCGAATACTTTACCGGGCTATGGAACGAAAGAGTCAACGAGCCGCCTCGCGGCGACCTGATTTCGATGTTGGCGCACGGTGAATCGACCAAGAACATGGATCCGGTCGAGTATCTCGGTAACCTGGTATTGTTGATCGTTGGGGGTAACGACACGACGCGAAACTCAATCTCCGGTGGTGTTAAATTTCTGAATGAAAACCCAGCGGAGTATCAAAAGCTGCGTGATAACCATGGGCTGATACCTAACATGGTGTCTGAAATCATCCGCTATCAGACACCGCTGGCTTATATGAGAAGGACCGCATTGAAAGATTCCGTATTGGGCGGTCAGAACATTAAAGAGGGTGATAAATTATTGATGTGGTATGTTTCTGGAAATCGCGACAGTCGCTCTATTGAGGATGCGGATAGATTCTTGATTGATCGCCAAAACGCACGCAGGCATTTGTCGTTTGGTTTTGGTATCCATCGTTGTATGGGTAATCGTCTGGCAGAGATGCAACTGCGAGTGCTGTGGGAGGAGATCATGACTCGTTTCGATAATATTGAAGTGGTCGGTAAGGCCGAGATGGTCAATTCAAACTTCGTTAAGGGCTACTCGAAGCTGCCTGTCATTATCCGCTAGGAAAATAGTAAGGGGCCGAAGGAAATAAGTTGTTGTTAATTCCTTTCGTGCCCTTTACACGCTCAGCTTTTTTCTGGTGTTAATTCTATGGCGTTGGACTCCGCGCGACCCCCTATTGCCATTTCGATAACCCGGTCTCCCCAGGTGTATTTTTTCCGCATCAGTTGATTAATTGTGTCGATGTTCTCGTTCTTCACTCTATGAGTGAAATCGCCAGTCTGTTCACCTCTAATTAAAGTGAACTTTCTGGATGATTGGAGTCGTTTAAACCACTCGGAATCATTGTCGCCCCGCAGGTAAGCGTGCCCGTTGTAGTCGACTACCCAGAGTCGTGTTACGACTTCTTCACCAGCCTCTGTAATAGTGTGCAGCTGAACAACTTCAACTCGCTCGGAAGCAACAACCTGCAATCCGCCAATGATGAGCGCAAGCCCCAGTACTATTCCGACTAGCCATAATATGTATTTCATTGTGTGTTCCTTGTTGCTCGTTTAGCGTGGTATTTTGCAGTTAAAGATAGACTTTATCATTAAACAGTTTAATATTAAACAATATGTTCAAGCGAGCGTAGCTGATGACTAACCCATTTAATGATCAGGCTGTTTTTACCTATCTCAACGAGATAGGAATCATCTCCCAGTTATCTGCAGGGCTCTTTGAACAAGGCCTGCCAGAAGGGCTGACGCGCTCCCAGTTCAGTGTGCTGAACTGGTTTGTCCGGGTTGACGTGGAAGCAACACCCGGTCGTCTGGCTCGAGCCTTCCAGGTGACCGGTGGCGCGATGACCAACACCTTAAAGAAGCTTGAATCCAAAGGGCTGGTTAAGGTGGAACCGGACAAAAATAGCGGCAGACGAAAGCGGGTCACCATGACGAGCAAGGGAAATCAGGTTCGTGATAACGCGATTAAATCGGTTGCCCCACTGCTTAATGAATTCGCGGAGCGCTTTCCTATCGAGAAGCTCAAGCGCCAAACCAGGGAGCTCGGGAAAGTCAGGGAATACCTGGATGAACGCCGCTATCAATAGTCTTATGTTCATACTGTATTCAGCTGGTTAACTTCTGATTCAGATAAGCAGGAACATCATTAACTTCACGTTAGATGCCTCAGTGAGGCGAGGAGTTAAGAGATGAGAGCTTTAATGATGATAGTGTTTATGCTTGTTTCGGGTTCAACCTGTGCTGATGCTTTGACAGTAAAGGTGAAGGCCAAAAAGAACTCTCACGAGCATCGACAGGATAAGCATGACCATCGCGCTGAGTGGGATTGGCGGCGACCCTCGTGGAGTCTATTTTACTCAGATAAGAGCCACCACCACCGACACAAAAGATACACCGAAAACAATCATGCCCATAGTCATTACTCAGGCAACAGGGGCCACGACAAGCGACGGATAAACTGGCGAAGTGCAGATCAGTTCCATCGTCATTATTCGGGCAACACGGGCCACGACAAGCAACGGATAAACTGGCGAAGTGCAGATCAGTTCCATCGTCATTATTCGAGAAACAGGGGCCATGATAAGCAACAGATAAACTGGCGTAGTGCAGATCAGTTCCGAACGAGGCGAAGCAACAAGAGTGAACCGGTAATTTATATTAATGCCGAAGTCTCAGCGATCAGCCTTAGGGGTATCAAGCGGCACGCGGCGATTTATGATGTCTATGCGGAGCTGGGGAATGGCAGGCGAATTCCACTGCGTAATCTTGAAGGCTCTCTGCATCGTGGCGAATCCTTCACCATGCACTTCAAAAACCCATATTATGTGACCAAGCTGTTCCTGCATGTGGGTCCGGAATCTCGGCATCGTCGAGCTTATGTTTCTGTCGATTATTTACCTGCGAACAGCCATGAGCGGGGTTAAAAACAGCCATGAGCGGAGTTTAAAAAACAGCCATGAGCGGGGTTAAAAACAGCCATGAGCGGGGTTAAAAACAGCCATGAGCGGGGTTAAAAACAGCCATGAGCGGGGCTTTAAAGAAAGCTACTAGTTCTTCGATATCAAACCGCTCAGGTGGTCGCTTGAAATTGAATCCGGGTCCCGGTCTTCAGGGTGACCTCGACCGCTGCCACCGGCAGTTTCCAGGACCATTGTTGAACCCGCGGGTATTAATTCACGGCCCATGCCTTTCAGGGTTGGGCCGTCCTTGATATAGACACTTGCAGGCGCGCCATTGCCGCCCCCATGTCTTCCCCTTGGTGGGTGGTCTATTCGATCAAACATTTTCGAGACGGCAAACGCCTCGTTATTCGAGTGGCCGAATTCCATGATCTGCCCGAACCCGCCTCTGAATTGTCCGTTACCTGCCGAGTCGGGCCGGTACTCTTTGCGCCAGATAACCAGCGGCGCAGAATTCTCGGTGATCTCAACGGGCGTGCTCCGAACGCCAGAGGGGAACGCGGTGCAGCTCAAGCCATCTTTTTCGGGTCGAGCGCCAGTGCCACCTGTGTAAAAAGCGTTCATCACGAATGGTTCAGAGCGACTACCGGCAATCATCCCTTTGCCGCCAAGAAATACCGGACCAAACAGGCAGGCCGCGCCTTCAGTTGGCGCCTGGCCCTCTAAAGGTTCATCCAGGCAGCCCAGCACAACATCAGGGAGCATTTGCCCGATGGCGTGTCTCGCAGATACAGCTGATGGTCTAGGTGCATTCAAGATGCAACCAGCGGGAGCGGTGACGCGGACAACACCTAATGATCCGGAATTGTTTGGGATATCGTTGCCGATCACACATCGTACGCCAAAGGATGTGTAAGCCTGGGCGTAGGTGAGCGGGACATTAATGCCGTGACTGCTGGTGCCTGAAGTTCCGCTCCAATCTACTCCGATGCCCTCTGCCGAAATGGTAACGCTGCAGACAAGGTCCACGGGATCGGAATAACCGTCAACTTGCATCGTGTTGTGCCAGACCCCTTTGGGCAGTTCGCGTATTTCTTCAAGCATAGCGGCCCGGGAGTTTTGGATGATCATTTCACCGACCGCATCCAGGTCATCGAGACTGAATTCGTCCATGGCTGCAAGCAGACTGTCGCTACCTGCTTTGTTGCAGGCTGTCAGGGAGTACAGGTCTCCTTCCGCTGCACGAGGATCTCGAACATTAGCCCGGAGAATCTCCATTAGCGTTTGATTGATTTTCCCGGCGCGGAACAGGTACCCAATGGGCAGGTTAATACCTTCCTCGAACACCTGCCTGCCATCCGGGCCGAACCCCAGGCCGCCCACATCGGCTATGTGGGAAGTGGCGGCGAACAGTGCGACTGCCTGACCATGTCTGAACACAGGTGTCACTACCGTAAAGTCGTTGAGGTGTCCTGTACCGTGCCAGGGATCGTTGGTAACCAGGACATCACCGGGTTCAAGTGTCCCCGCAGGGTGCTTGCTAAGAAAAAACCCCACACTTGCGGCCATTGCATTGACGTGACCGGGTGTTCCGGTAATAGCCTGGGCCAGCATATGACCATCGGTATCAAAGACGCCGGCCGACAGGTCTCCTGCCTCCCTCACGGTGGTAGAAAATGCCGTACGCATTAGCGTCTGGGCCTGTTCCTCGACGATTGCCAATAGTCTGTCCCAGAGTAACTGCAGCCGAAGTCTGTCTAGCGAGTTATTCACTATTTCCTCCCGGGGGCTGTTTTTTTGTTAACACAATGCAGCCAAGGCTATTGATGCTGGCGCTAAAACTGGAAGAGATGACTGTCGTAGTCTGGTCCTCGGTAATTAGCGCGGGACCATTGATGTGGACGTTGGTGGCCAGCTGCTCCCGCAGATAGACAGGGACGCTCAGCCGCGTAGCTGTTTCTGCGTCAAAGACGGAATAATCACCAATGGGTTTTAACGGTGCGCCCGGTTCCAGGCTTGCCGGCGAAAGGCTCTGCGTGACAGGCTCTGAGATCATCAGTGTCCAGCTAAGAATCTCGATATCGACACCGTCAATCACGTGGCCGTACAGATTAGCGTAGGTTTGTTCGAATGCCTGGGTAAATCGGTCGCGATGCGATGCAGTGTATGGCCCAGCGGGCAGGTCAATCGCCAGCTCGTGACCCTGGCCAACATATCGCATGTAGGCCTGAGGGGTCTCTATCAGCCTGTCGCTGGTGGATGCTTCCTGAACAATAGCAAGTGCTTCAGATCGCATCTCGGCATACAAGTCGTTGACGAGCTGATGGTCCAGATTGGCTAAAACCTGTTGCCTGCTCCTGACAACTTCGTAAGAAATTGGTGCCAGCAGAAAGCCAACCGCAGATCCGACGCCGGCATCGGGCGGAATGATGATCTGTGTCGCTCCTAGTTTGTGTCCTAGTCGAGCGGCGTGCAGGGGCGCCGCGCCTCCAAAAGCAACAATTTCACGCTCCGCCAGATCCATACCGAATTCTGCAGCATGTGTTCGAGCTGCGGAAGCCATGTTTTCGTCGACAACCTCGCTGATACTGAATGCCGCCAGGTTGATATCAGTCTCCAGAACTTGTGCAACACTGTCCTGAATGGATTGATTCGCACGCTCCAGATTAAGGGGGAAGGCAAATTTCTCTGGGTAAACGCGGCCAAGCGCGATATCAGCATCTGTGACGGTCGGTTTGTTTCCGCCGCGATCGTATGCAGCCGGTCCTGGTTCAGAACCGGCACTTTCGGGTCCCACCTGGATTCGTTTCAGTTTGTCGATTCGAGCGATGCTGCCGCCACCGGCGCCAATCTCAACCATTTCGATAACCGGGATCCTGACGGGCAGACCGCTGCCTTTTTTAAATCGATATACACGATCAACCTCGAAGCTTCGGGAAGTGAGCGGTTTACCATCATCAATCAGGCACAACTTGGCGGTGGTTCCGCCCATATCGAAGGACAGCATTCTGTCTACTCCGAGATGTTCGGATATTCGCTGGGCAAGAATCGCGCCTCCTGCGGGACCAGACTCGACCAGGCGAATTGGAAATTTTGTCGCGGTATCCAGGGTCGTAAGCCCGCCTCCCGAAGTCATTAGCAGGAAGGGGCACAGGAATCCCTGGGTCTTTAGTTCAGCCGCCAGTCGTGCCAGATAACTTGCCATCAGGGGCCTGACATAAGCGTTCGCACAAGCGGTTGAAAGTCGTTCAAATTCACGAATTTCAGGCGCGACTTCACAAGCCAGCGAAATGGAAAGGTCGGGTCTGGCCTTGGCCAAGATCTCCTTTGTTCTCATCTCGTGGATTGGATTGACGAAGGCGTGCAGGTAACCAATTGCGACGCTCTGAATGTCGTAATCCTCGAGTACCGAAAGGTGACGTAGAATGGTTGATTCATCCAGTTCAACCAGAATATTGCCATCACGATCCATGCGTTCCCTTACCGGAAGCCGGAGATGCCTTGGTACGAGAGGGATTGGACGATCAATATTAATATCGTATTGTTCGAATCGATCCTCATGGGCCATTTCAAGAGCGTCCCTGTGGCCTTCTGTCGTCAACAGTGCGGTATTGGCGCCGCGACGCTCAATCAGAGCATTAGTCGCCAGGGTAGTGCCGTGAATAATGAGACCAATTTGAGAAGGGGCAATGCCTGCGCGGTCCAGGACGGTTGCGATGCCTTCAAGCACGGCTCTGCCTGGGTGGTCGTAGGTGGTCAGCAGTTTCGTCGTGAGACGTTCGCCCCTCGGTAGCTCTAATACGACGTCGGTAAAGGTGCCGCCGATGTCGACCGCGAGCCGGGCGGGCCTGGTTTCTGCGGGCCTGGTTTCTGCGGGCCTGGTTTCTGCGGGCATGAGTTAATCAGTCAGCTTAATTTAGTCATAGTTTATATCAAGTTCGTCCACCGCCCTTATAGGTGAATTAGGATATTTACTTGGATCTCGGGTCCAATCCGTTGGGGGTACAGGAGGTTGCTGTTAACATAGGCGCCGATCGAAAGTCGGAGTAAAAATTGAGTCAGCATTACGAATTTCTGGGTAAATCTATTTCAGGACCTTTCACTATCCCCTCCGGCATTATTGCCACAGCTGCACCTATTATTCAGTACCTGTTCGATCGGGTGCCGGAAATAGGAGTAATGACCACTAAAAGCATCGGGCCAGTGCCTCGTTCGGGTAACAGGGAGCCTATCATGACCCAGTATGCGCCCGGTTGTTTTATGAATGCGGTAGGGCTTACTAACCCTGGTGCCGAAGCTGGTTTGGAACAGCTGGCGGCTCTGCGGGTTCCAAATGACAGGTTTCTGCTGACCTCGATATTTGGCGGCAGCGTGGAAGAGATAGTCGCGGTGGCCCAGCTGTTGGCGCCTGTTTCAGATGGTCTGGAACTCAACCTGTCCTGCCCCCACGCTAAAGGATACGGCATGGATATGGGCCAGGATGCCGGGCTGGTGAAGGAAATCACCCAGGCGGTTAAAGCAGTTGTGAATATCCCTGTGGTGCCGAAACTGACCCCTAATGTGCCAAATATCGGCGAAATCGCCCAAGCGGCGGTAGAGGGTGGGGCGGATGCGTTGTGTGCGATCAACACGGCCGGGCCTGCCTATTACACAGCTTATGGTGAGCCCGTCCTCACGAATAAACTAGGGGGGATGTCTGGCCGTGGCGTATTACCGATTACCCTAAAGTGCATCCGGGAAATGCGTGAGGCTGTTGATGTCCCCATTATTGGGTGCGGTGGTGTCGCGACCCTGGATAATGTTAAGTCGATCCGGCACGAAGGTGCCAGTATCATCGGAATAGGGTCGGCATTGACTGGCATGAATTCGGCGGAAGTCGGGGAGTATTTCAGCGAGATACAGTCAGGCCTGGAGAAAGACAAGTCAACCGCCGGCGAGTTGATCGCCGTTGATATGGACTTTGAGGCCTATACCCTCGTCAGTAATGAGAAAGTCTGCGAGGATATTTCAATCCTGACATTTGATCGCAAGGTTGGCGTTCAGGCAGGAGAGTTCGTGTATGCATGGATACCCGGCCTCGGCGAGAAACCCTTTTCGGCGTTAACAGATGATCCTTTTGCGCTGGTGGTGATCGACGTTGGAATCTTTACCAGTGAGTTGCTGAAATGTAAGCCGGGAACAAAAGTTTATGTGCGCGGACCACATGGTGTCAAAGTCGCGCCACCGGAGGCCGCGAAAGTTGTCGCGGTGGCGGGTGGAACAGGTCTGGCGGCGGTCTACCAGATAGCGCGGGATTTCGGTAACGCGGAAGTTTTCCTCGGTGCGCGAACCAGTGAGCGGTTGTACTTCAAAGATGAGTGTGCCGCTATTGCTAATACCCATATCGCGACAGACGATGGCAGTGAAGGGTTTAACGGTGTTGTTACCGTATTGCTGGATGACTGGCTGAAGGTGAAGTCCGAAGACGAACTGCGTGAGCTTGTTTTCTACAATTGTGGCCCTGCGCCGATGGTGCATGCTGCGATTGAGGTTCAGCGCCGCTACGTTGGCGATGATCGGATATTCAGCGCAATTGACTACCTTACGAAGTGCGGGGTCGGTATCTGTGGGGCTTGTCACTCACCTGATGGTCGTCGTATATGTGTAGACGGCCCGTTCCTTTCCGCATCTTTCTAATCAGGTCTTGGGTGTTTTACGCTCCGCTTTGCTGATTATTCTTTGAGTGTGTGTTCCAGTTCGCTCACCATTTCGTCGAATACTTCAATAGTGGCGATGACCGGTGCGGCCGTTGTCATATCGATGCCAGCTTTCTTCAGCAATTCTATAGGGTAGTCATTGCTTCCCGAGCGCAGAAGATTCAGGAATCGCAGCCTCGCCGGTTCGCCTTCTCGTAGTATCATTTTCGCGAGAGCAGTGGCTGCGACAAATGAAGTTGCGTACTGGTAGACATAAAAATTATCGTTTCTCAGAAAGTGTGGAATTCGACTCCAGGTGCTATCGACCAGCGGATCCATCTGCACGGAATCACCGTAGTAAGCGATGTGAGTGTCGTGATAGATCTCGTTCAGTGCATCTTTGGTTAGTGCTTTTCCGGATTCCACGGCAGCATGTGCCTGCATTTCGTAATCGGCGAACAATGCCTGGGTATAAAAGCCGCCGCGGAACTCGTTCAGGTAGGTTTGCAGAAGGAAGACTTTGTCCTCCTTTGATTCAGCTTCGCTTAACATTTTTTGGAACAGTATCGCCTCGTTGGTCATGGATGCGATTTCTGCGATGAAGGTACGAGAGCTTGCGTAGGTGTAGGGTTGTGCTTCGGATGCCAGGCTCCGGTGGATAGAATGTCCATATTCATGAGCAAGTGTTGAAACGCTACTAAAGGTGCCGTTGTAGTTCATAGAGAGGTAAGGCTTGGACCGGTAGGTGCCCCAGGAATAGGCGCCACCGCGTTTACCCTGGGATTCATAGGCGTCTACCCAGCCTTCACTAAACCCCTTCCAGTAGGTGGCGACATATTCATCCCCCAGCGGCGTCAAGGCGTCGGCTACGATTTGTTTGGCTTCTTCAAATGAGATGTCTTTGATGGTTTCTTCACCGATAGGCGCGGAGGTGTCCCAGGGTTGCAGGGTCTCTAGGCCCAGCGTCACGCGGCGAATATCCATATAGCGTTGTAGTGGGCCTGAGCCCTGCCTCGCTGCCTCGATCAGGTTGGTGTACACCTCAGTGGGTATTGCATTGCCGTAGGTGGCTGCTTGCAGCGCTGAATCGAAGCCACGAATTTTAGCGTAGAATACCCGCGCCTTGACATGACCCTCGTAGTTCGCCGCCAGCGTGTTGCCCAGGCGTTCGTATTCCCCATAGACGCCTTTCCAGGCATCTTCCCTGACACGTCGGTCCGTCGAGCTCATGAAGGCCGCATAACGAGCTTTTGTGAGTTCTACGGTATTGCCTTCCGCATCCACTATGTCGCCGTACCTGATATCGGCGTTGTTGAAAGCGCCGTAGACATTGCTGAATTTGCCGAGTGCGTCACTTGCACTGGCCAGGATTTTTTCTTCAGCCTCGCTGAGCGTGTAGTCCTTCATGCGAAGTTGCTCGTCAATGAAATGACGGTAGATGTCCAGCCCCTTCGTTGAGCTGATCATTCCTGCGAGCTTTTGCGGTGGAATTGCGAGAAGTTCGGGCCTCATATAGGAGGTAGCTTCGTTGTATTTGGTTGAAAGTGTTCGGGCCTGGGAAAAGTTTGCGCTGTTCTCGCCAACACGCATGTCTTCATAAGACTTGAGCCCGGCGTACACAAAAATGTCCGAGATCAGCATCTCGATTTCTTCCATTTGGTGGATCGCATCAAGCAGTGTTTTACCATCGTTGCCAAGGCGTCCCCTGTAGGATTCAATCTCTGGTAAGAGTGCGTTGTACTTTAAGATGTCCGCTTCCCAGCTATCGGTGGAGATATACATATCGGTTAAATCCCACTTATATTCCTCCTCGATGTCGACGCGCTCTCTTGGTTCTTCGGCGTGATTTGATGAGGCACATATCAGCAGGATTACAGGTATCAGCTTGGTGATGTATTTCATGTGATTCCGGGAGCCTTTTCTTGATGAATTAACCTAAATGGAAGATTTGCGGGACGGCAGTCGGTGTGTGATGCTAACTGAAA
>JABGVY010000297.1 GCA_018645845.1 Gammaproteobacteria bacterium
AGCTGGGCCTTAAAAATACCATGTTTGAATGTCACTACCATTATCTAACACCTCTCCTGTTTAAAAAGATGCATGCAGGCAATTAAGGACAGGGCACCCCTCAAGGTGCAGTAATTGGCGGGGGTTTCCGTCGCTTGCCTGAAACTGCATTGCCAGCAATTGCTATAAGCAGAACAGCACCACCGACTAGGGTATTGAGGCTTACTGTTTCATTAAGGAAAAGCCAGACCCAGAGCGGGCCAAGTAGGACCTCAGCAAGAGAAAGTAGGGTTAGCTCGGCGGCTGGTAGGCTGCGTGAGCCAAGGGTGTAAAGTATCAAGCCTGCCCCCACCTGAAAGACGCCCATTCCCATTGCAACACCGCCGTCCTGCAGGCCTAAGACAACTGACAATTCCAAAAATTGACAAATACCAAAAGTAATCACGATGGCAAAGAGACCAGAGAGGAATACAGATGGGAGCATTTCGCCGCTTCGCCCCCAACGCAGCGCAACAGTAAAGACGGCGAACCCGAGAGCTGAGCCAAGTGCTGCAAGGCTGCCTTGCACGGCGACGTCACCGGTCTTGTCGGATACCATTATTAAGATGCCGCCTAGGGCCACGGCAATTGCTATCCATGTGGCTGCCCGAACAGGCTCACGCAAAACCAACCAGCCTAGAACCGCTGCCATGAACGGCGCCGTAGCAAACAGCAACATGGCATTTGCGACTGAAGTATTCTGGATGGCATAAATCCCGCCGGAATAGGCCGCTACTAGTGATAGTCCTGCCACGACGCCGGGCAGGCCGATACGACGTATCTGCAAGAAAGGACTTTCGCCTGACCGCAACCGAATGACCATGTAAAGAAATAGCGACATGCTGATTGATCGATATAGCAAAATTTGCCAGACAGCGGCATCTTCGATCATACGAATGCCAAGTCCAACCGTAGACCAAAGGACGCCTGCTGCAAAAACGAAGAGCAAACCATGCTTGTGGGTATCCACAGCCAGAGTGGGGGGAGTTAAAGAGGTCATGCTAGGCCATTCAAGAATTCGCACTCGAACAATAAACTATTAGAGAAAGTTCATATACCTCATATGCGACATCCACGTGATCGAAGATGCTTTAAATGCAAAGTTTCGAATTGAATGGTCTATGCGCTTGGCAGATTGCAAAACCCCACTTTGCGTCATTCTCTCACATCACAACAATTCCACTGCCTGAGTGAGTTGATCACTCTTCAAACTAATATATCTTTGCGTGGTGCTTATATAAAGACGACCCTTTCTGTGCTGCATGCACTTTTTCATTTCATTTCCATTGGAAACAGACTTATTTTTTGCAAATTTTGAATGGAATTTAGAATGCACAACCGAAAGAAATCAGATGAAACCAAGCAATACAGTTTCAGTGGCCACTTTAATCGAAGAGATCACATCAGACTGAACCTCCTCCGACTAAAGTCAAAGGGATCAGTGGTTTAGAGCGCCTGCGGCGCACAGTGGGACCTTTTCCAACCGTACGCGGTGGTGTCAAAACCCACCCGAACATCACAAGTTTCTCTCGCACCCTCTGGGTGACCCATAATTCGCCGCCTCCAGATCATTAACATGCTCAAATATAATACATTTTCCGCCTTTATGGGCATTAAAATGGAAAGTTACTTGGGGAATGCGGGTTTAAACTATCGTCGCCGAAGGCCCACGCGCCTGATCAGAGATCTAAAGAACGGTCCGAAAAGGACCGCCAGTGCAATCATGATCAATGTGAGGCTAATCGGGCGCTCGAAAAACGCGCTCCAATCCTTATGAATCATCAATGTTCGGCGTAAGTTTTCTTCGAGGACGGGGCCCAACACAAGGCCGAAGGCGAGCGGCAGGATCGGCACGCCCAATCGCACCAAGACATAGCCAAATCCGCCCGACAGTATAGAAACCCAGACGTCGAAAAACGAATTACGCACCGCAAATGCACCAAGGAGGCATAGCAAAATGACACCCGTGAAAAGGATACGTCGGGGCAACATCAAGACCCGGTTATATAGCCTGATACCGATGGTCCCGGCAATGACCGCGGTCAGGATGATCGAAAACAACAGCGCAATATAGATTGTTGAGACAAAGTCCGGCTGGCTTTCAAACAGCCCTGGACCCGGTCGCAATCCGTGCAGCAACAAAACTCCGATCAGAACCGCCGTTATGCTGTCGCCGGGAATACCTAGTGTCATCATCGGAATTAATGCGCCTCCGACACAGGCATTGTTGGCAGCCTCTGGTGCAACGACACCCCGCGGCAGCCCAGTGCCAAATTTCTCTGGGGAGCGCGACAGGCGTTTTTCGATGGAATAGGCGACAGCAACAGCGACAGCGGAACCTGCTGCGGGAATAGCGCCGACGAAAGCACCGACGGATGAACTGCGAAGGGCGGCGGGTGCTTCGCTGAGCAGTGCGCGCCACGAAGGCATCAAACTGCCCAGCCGTACCATCCTTGGCATTTCCTTAGGGGGCGTCTTTTCAATGGCGGCCAAAGCTTCGCTCACGCCGAACAGCCCGATCGCCAACGGGATGATGTCGATCCCACTTTCAAGGTTGGGGATGCCAAATGTGAACCGGGGGACATCCGTGACGGCATCACGCCCTACAACCCCAAGCATCAGGCCTAATACGCCGGCGACCACGCCGCGCAGAGTGTCGCCAGAAGAGGCATAGGCAACTAACGCCAGCCCAAAGAACACCACGGCGGCATATTCGGGACTTCCGAACTTCAACGCATATTGCGCGATCAGCGGTGCCGTGAGTGTTAGGAAGACCCAGCCAAACAGCCCACCAACGATTGAGGCGATCAGTGCATAGCTCATCGCATGGCCCGCTCTGCCCTGTTGCGCCATGGGATGGCCATCAAGCAGCGTCATCATAGCGCCGGGGGTGCCCGGGATATTCAGCAAGATCGCTGACACCGACCCCGCATAGACACTCGAAAAGAAGACCCCAAGCATCAGCATCATCGCATGCTCGGGGGTCATTCCGTAGGTCAAAGGCAGCATGACCGCCAGCGCCATAGTGGAACTGACCCCGGGGACGGCACCGAACAAAAGGCCGGCAACAACGCCAGCCAGACATAACCCCATCGCCAGAGGATCAAACAAAAGTGCGAATAGCACATCCAACATCTTTGGTGTCCCTCGGGTAAATACGTGTTGTCAGGTCAAAGGAACTGACAATACGAGTCTGAAAGCGCCGTAAAGAACTGCTGCGACTACGATGCCTTCAGCAAGAGCCCGCAGGATTGGACGTCCTTCGCGATAGGCCAGCGTCGCACATAGTATTGCGCCCAGTATGGCGGCCGCGATGCCAAAGCCGAAAGCTGTTTGAAGCAGCCCGAAGGCAATCGTGCTGGCCAGAACAAGGAACGCCCAGGCAGGCTCGCTTTGCTGTTCGAAATCATTAGGAGCATCGCTTTCAGATGCGTCAATCCCGTTTATCTGACCGGGTCTGGATATTTTAGACAGCACACCGCGGATGATCAGCACAATCCCCGCGGTTCCAAGTATGGCCAGAAGCAGCTCAGGCAGTAGGGCAGGGCCGGGTTCCGCGCCATAATCTTCATGGAGACGACCGCCCTGATTGAAGTGGCTGGCACCTAAAACAATTGCGATCAAAACCGACAAAGCCCCAGTCACGAGATCCCGCAGGGGCCCGTGACGTTCGGGCAGAGTGTCAGAGACCCTACTCGCGAGCACTTTACTTGCGGGGGTTTGTGACAAGTCCAGCAGCCTCAAGTACAGGATAGACCTGCGTGTCGAATGTCGCGATGCGTGCGGATGCAGCCTCGGCGCCCAAAGGCTCGATCATGTAGCCTGCCGCATTGGCTTTTTCGACGAACTCTGGTGACGTCAGGACGGCAACAAGTGCGTTCGACAAGATTTCCAAGCGGTCATCAGGGATGCCAGCGGGCCCCACCACGGCGCGAAAATCGCCCGCGACAACATCAAATCCCTGTTCGGCAAAAGTGGGGATGTCCGGCGCAAGGAAATGACGTTCAGCC
Source organism: Gammaproteobacteria bacterium (assembly GCA_018645845.1). GTDB lineage: Bacteria > Pseudomonadota > Gammaproteobacteria > Pseudomonadales > Azotimanducaceae > UBA9659. The sequence continues at coordinate 4,029 of JABGVY010000297.1, forward strand.
GCCATCACACCGAGAATTCGCACATCGCCGCTGGCATTATGTTCGAGAACCTGCGGAATCGGAACCGTGGCGCTTTGCACTTCCCCGCCCAATAGAGCGGTCACCGTGGGCGCATATCCCTTATATGGAATCTTGTTCAGCTCTAGACCTAGTGCTGCTTCCATAATTGCAGCAGAAATAAAGGACGCCCCACCTGGTGGGTCGTTCCCGTTGATCACGCTGGCAGGCGCCTCTTTTGCCATGGAAATAAACGTCTCAAGGGTATCAAAATCTGTACCCGCCCCAACGGAAAGCGCGCCTGGATCAGGACCAAAGAACGAAAGCACCGAAAACTGCTCCATCATTACTGGGGCATCGGTTGTGTATTGCTGAATGACGCTGGACGAACCCAACATGCCGATCGTGTATCCATCGGCGTCGGCCCCTGCCAAGACACGCATGCCTGCAAGGCCTCCGGCGCCATCATAGTTCTCAACGGCTATTGGGACGCCAAGCTCTTTGGTCAAAGCCTCTGCGACCAACCTGCTGGTCGTGTCTTGTCCACCACCTGCAGGCCAATTAACCACCCAAGTGATGGGTCCATCTGGGAAACTCTGAGCGGCAGCCATGCTTGCCGCACAAACCGTTGCGAGGGTGCTGAGTGCAATTCTAATTTTCATTTTGCCTATCTCCATGTTGCGAAAGGGCTTAATATCAGTCCGCAGCGGTCTGTGCGTCACCCAATCTATCGTTTCGAATCGGACGAATTTTTGTCGACATTATGTACTCAGACGTTTACATAATTTATACATGATGTATACAAAATTTAGTTTGGCAAACAATTAACCGGTAAAATTAGCCTCTTAATGTTAAAAACATAGGGATAAGAATAATAGAATGGCTCTTTCTACTATAAAATCAGACCTAAGCTTGTCCCAATTGCTCTGCATTCAGATTGAAAGAGAAATCGTTGAGGGGAAGCTTTTGCCCGGTGACAAGCTGGACGAAGAAGTCCTCGCGGCACGCCTGAAAGCCTCCCGGACGCCGGTGCGCGAGGCTCTGCGTGCGCTTGCATCCGTGGGCTTGGTCCATATTCAGCCTCGGATTGGCGCAACCGTGAACAAACCGACAGTTTCAGAAGTGATCGAGTTGTTCGAAGTGGTCGCGGAAATGGAAGCTGCCGCCGCGCGACTTGTCTGCGTGCGTGCCAGTGATCCCGAGATTGCCAAGATCGTCGCTCAGCATAAGTCTTGCGAAGATCAGGCCAGATCAGGCACTGCCGATAGCTATTTCGACGCCAACACGCAGTTCCATAACATGATCTGGAGTGCTGCCGGAAATCACGTCCTTGAAGATCAGATCGTTCTTCTTAACCGACGATTGTCGCCTTACCGCAGATTTGTCACGTTTAAACCGGGTCGCCAAGAAGAGGCGGTTGCCGAACATGCGCAGATCGCAGACGCTATTCAGAATCGCAATTCAGTCGTCGCAGTCGTCGCCATGCGCGAACATGTCACCATTCTAGGAAGCGACGTTATTCAACTGGCCAGGAACCTACGCCTATAACTGGAACGAATATGTCAACCATTTATTGCTGAATTCAGGAGACGAACATGGATCTAAAACTTGGCGGAAAAACTGTGTTAATCACGGGCGCTTCCATGGGGATTGGAGAACATCTTGCCGAGACGTTCGCGAGGGAGGGAGTTCACCTGCACCTTACCGCACGGAGTTCTGATAAGCTCGAGGCGCTCAAGCAACGCATCTCTGCAAATTTTGACGTTGATGTTACACTTCATTCCATAGACTTGTCCGAACTGGGCGCTGCCGAGAAATTGTCAGAGGCGGTTGGGCCGGTCGATATCCTTGTGAACAACGCGGGCGCAATTCCAAGCGGCAGCCTTTGGGATGTGGACGAGGCAGCCTGGCGCAAGGCTTGGGACCTCAAGGTTTTCGGATACATAAACTTATGCCGGCTGTTTTACGTTAAAATGAAGAAACAAAGCGGCGGTGTGATCTTGAACAACATTGGCAACGGAGGTGAGGTCTTCGATCCTAAATACATCGCAGGCACGACAGGGAATGCCAGTCTGATGGCCTTTACCCGTGCGATGGGAGGCTCCAGTCTTGATGACAATATCCGTGTGGTCGGGATCAATCCTGGGCCTGTCAACACAGATCGGATCTACAACATGCTCAAGAAGCGAGCCTCCTCTGATTTGGGCGACGAGAGCCGATATACGGAGCTGGAAAAGACCTATCCACTGTCGCGTCCAGCACATAGGCATGAAATCTCTGACCTATTTGTTTTTCTTGCCTCTTTTCGGTCGGGATACACCTCGGGGACGATATTTACCGTTGATGGCGGCATCACCTCTCGCCGTTCAATCATCTGAGTAATGCCTTCGCTCGAAACATCAGCTTTGCGCGAAAAACGCCTTGGCATCGTGCTGCCTTCGTCAAATACCGTATTGGAGCCCTTGGCTGCCAAAATGCTGGCGGGCACAGGCGTGACAGCCCATTTCTCTCGCCTTGGCGTGATTGATGTGGCGCTCGACGACTCTTCCAGAGCCCAGTTTGAACTTCAACGCCATGTTGATGCCGCAAGGTTGCTTGCTGACGCGAAAGTTGACGCAATTGTTTGGGGCGGGACATCTGCAAGCTGGCTGGGCCCGGACCATGACCGTGCCTTCTGCGCCGCAGTAGAGGCGGCCACCGAAATCACAACAACGACTTGCGTGCTGGCAATGAACCGCCTTCTGAACCAAGCACCCAGCGCTCGGTTAGGGTTGGTAACGCCTTATACCGACGATGTGCACAACCGGATCATCGAGAATTACCGCGCTCTGGGTTTCCCCTGTGCCGGCTCTGAAAACCATGGCGGCGTGCTCAGCAATGACTTTGCCGATCTGTCACCTAAAACAATCGCAACCATGGTGCGCAATGTGGCTTCTGCACGGCCTGATGTCATCTTCATAATGTGCACCAATATCCGCGGTGCGTCGGTTGCAGCGGACCTGTCGGCAGAGCTTGGCCTCATCGTCACTGACAGCGCTGAGATCACAATCTTGGCCGGTCTTGAGATACTGAAACCTAAAACATAATTCTCGAATGACTCAGCCTTGCCTTGGCGACTGATCCAACTTCAGGGAATGAATTTTCGGCACTGTCAGATAAAATGCCGACGCTACCGTGGAAGAGTATTGCTCCGCCGTTCACAATTTCGGCCATTCGCCCTCAGATAAGCGGACGTGGCTGGGTGACGGGGACACACCAGCACATGCTAGATCCCAGCGATCCATGGCCCGAAGGCTATCGTCTCGCGGACACATGGCCACGTTATAAATGATGAACGAACGTTCCAGTGGGGGCTGCCCCTTGCGAACAGCAGTTTCCACGATGCATTAATTTTGAGTGGCTGCATCAAGGGGAGTGGTCCTCGGCAAACGGACAAAATGAGCCAGCTTTCCTAAAGCCGATGTCCGCTTTACGCGGATCGAGGCCATCGATGCGCTTTGCAGCATCACGAAAAGTGGGCCGTTAGCGTTTTGCCTAATTTTTGAAGGGAATGACGTTCGAACCGCCATTAGTGAATGCTACGGCGCCTTCTTTTCGAATGGTTGCGATTGCTTCCTCAAACGCGGCTTGATCATCTTCGAACAGATCGTCCCAGACAATGGATGTTCCGTCTGTTGTTACAACTTCCTGCGACCAACCGTCTCCACCCTCAAATTTTTATATGTCCACCTTAAAGGGGATGTCTTCCTCAACGATGTGCCGCGAAGCGCTCGAAATGATCAGGTTTGGTTCACGTTCCATAAAGAAGCCCTTTGGGTTTAATAATCCAACATAAGCGTCTTGAACGCTGTTGCCAATGTCCGCAATGCGAAAGCTGCAGCATAGCATTTTTAATGCCACGTCAAGGTTTGTTCCCATCACAACAATTCCACTGCCTGAGTGAGTTGATCAATATTCACCTCAATATATCTTTGTGTGGTGCTGATATGATGGGTATCCTTTTCCCTGCTGCATGCATTTTATTATTTCATTTCCATTGGAAACAGACTTCTTTTTTTGCAATTTTTGAATAGAATCCAGAGTGCACAACCGAAAGAAATCAGATGATTTCAGGCAAT
>JABGVY010000392.1 GCA_018645845.1 Gammaproteobacteria bacterium
CCTCTATCATTATTTTGTCCTTGATCTGCCGTCCATGGCCTGGTCGCTGGGGATTAAGGATCTCGCGGGCCAGGAAATGGCCTCAAAACTTGGGATAGAGCAGGAAACGACCAACCCTCTCGAACATACAGGTATAACAGGTGCGGAATCCAACGTTGGCGCTTACCGCGCGTTGCTGCGCATAAAAGACGAAAATTCGAGTAATTCGCAATGACAGTTCAATCTTAAAATGAGTCAAAAACCTTAGGCTGCCTCGAGTCTGGCGTTCCGCTGGGCAGCCTAGGCAACCCAGCCGAGTACCTGGGTTAGGCGTTATTGCGCTTGCCAGGTGAGTTCTAAGCCCACCACTCTTGGTTGCAAATAAACAAACGCTTCTGTGCCAAAACGCGGAAAAGCATTGATGGCTGAGTCTTCGTTCGTAACGTTGTTGGCAAATATGGCCGCGGACCAGCGGCCGTCTGACGGATCTGTCAACGTGAAGCGCAGGTTCGTCAGATCGTATTCGTCAATCCGCGTGGTGTTTGAGATATCTGCGAATTGCTCATCCACTCGTTGATGGTCTAAACGGAGTCGTCCTTCCAATGAACCGATGTCAAAACTCCAATCCACACTCGCCGCAAGGCTGTGTTCAGGTGCGTAGATCAGACTGTTGCCCTCCGGCACACCGCTGGCCAGGTTGTCATCGTCTGTCTCGGCTTCATTGAAGTCTGCGCCTAACGAAAAACTCAAGCGATCGATAGGGAACCACGTCAACTCTAGTTCCACACCCTGCGAGTGTGCCGAACCAACATTCTGATTAAAGGTGTTGTTGGCACTGGGGATCGTGGCGTCAGTGACCAGCACGATTGTATCTTCCCAATCGAGGTAGTAGGCCGATGCGGTGACTGACAGGCGCCCATCTGCAAGCGTCAGCTTTGTACCAAGCTCGTAGTTTGTGACCTCATCGCCCTCGAATGTGACACGCGAGTTAGCGAGGTCGATGTCCGCCTGCGGGAAACCAGCCGCCGTAAACTGACGCGCGTTTAATTCCATGCCGTTGTTGACGTTGCCAGGACGAAAGCCTGTGCCGTAGGTGAAGTAGTAGAGCTGATTGTCTCCAGGATGCCATGACAAAGTCAGCTTGGGCGAGATCGGTTGGTCGTCCGTGGTTGTGGCAGTGTTCTCGAACTCCTGCTCAAGATCGGAGAACCGTGCACCCACCGTGATATCGAATTGATCATTAACTTGATACGTGACTTCACCGAATACCGAAATCTCTTCCAACTCATCGGTGTGATTGTTGGCTGGGTCCGAGAAGATTGGGGCATAGAATGGCGCTAACGCCTCCCGTCCAGGGCCCATAATATAGGGTTGGAAGTCGAGGCGAAAATCTTCGCTGGTCTTGTAAAACGCACCGGCGGTCCATAGCCAAGGTCCATCCCCCGAAGACACGAGGCGAAACTCTTGTACAAACCGTTTCGATTCCGACGTGCTGTCGTTGTTGAAAGCAGTCAAATTCAGACCGTCGCCATAAGGGCAGGCAAAGAAGTTTGAAAGAGAAGGATCTTGCACGCCAGGGTTGCAGGGGATAGTCGGCGCGCCACCGGATTGAAACGATTGCAGGTTGACGAGAAAACCGCCGTACGCATCGAAAAGAAATGCTAAGGAGGCAGGACTTTCTATCAGGCTGTGTGTATCTCTCTCGAAGTAGGATGTAGTGGATGTGAACGTCGCAAAGTCGAAGTTGTAGTCGAATCTCAGGTTGTACAGCGTAAACTCATCTTCCGACATGGCAGGCAATCCGGGAATACGCACGTTTTCCCGCTCATCATGAGGCACCTGTCCAAATGGCGAACCCACCGTTTCTGTGTCGACGTAGAAGACAGACCCACGAATAGATAACCGGTCTGTTGGCCACCACTTGGCAGACAGTCTGCCGCCTGTGGATTCAAGGGTGTTGATATCTTCCTCAATGGGCGTGAGATTGACCTTGTCCATCCATCCCGCCTTCTCTTCGCTGAAAGCGGACACGCGCACAGCAAAGTTATCTGCCAGTGGCAGATTGATCATGCCGTCCACCCGATAACCTGTATCGTCCGATTCGTTTTGCGTATTGAAACCGGCCTTGATTTTGTAATCCACACGTTCCGGGTCGGGTTCGTTATAGATATAGCGGATAGTGCCGCCTTGTGAACCCTCGCCGAAGAGCGTGCCTTGTGGGCCTTTGAGCACTTCTACACGTTCTATGTCGAATAGCGATCCACCTAGCTGTTGGGCCGGACCGTTAGCCGATGTCATCGGCGTGTCGTCGATGTAGGTCGCGACTGTGGAAAAGGTCTGTTGAAACGACTGGGTACCTGTTTGCGACGAGATACCGCGCACCACCATTCGATTGGAACCGGTAAGGCCTCCAGCAACGTTCAGCCCCGGCAAGGTTCGGAATAGCCCATCCAGTGAGGTTGCGCCTAGTTGCTCAATCACATCAGCATCTGCTGCGCTGACCGACAATGGTGTGTCCATCAAGCTCGTCTCGCGATAGGTCGCAGTAACGATCACTTCTTCGATGTACTGCCCCTCTTCTTCGGCCACGGCAAACTCGCTCGCGGCCATTAGCGCTGCCATTGTTAAGAACCTGGTCCAATTCATTCTGATCCTCCCCTTGAGCGTTATGCAAACATTAAATTGTAGTAAGCTATCACTAATACTATCATTAAAACTATCACTAAAACTATCAATATAGCTCCAAGGTGTTAAACTCTAGCCCAAACGTTTAATAGGAGCTCTTACCAAAAGATGGCAGTAACAACAAAAAATCTGCGGCGTCAGGGTTACTTTGAGCGCAAAGAACGTCTGCTCGATGTCGCCTACAGGCAATTTCAACGCTATGGCTTCGAGGACACTACTCTCGAGAGCATTGCCGAAGAAGCTGGGCTGCATGTACAAACCCTTTACCGCCATTTCCCTAAAAAGAACGACCTGATAGGTGCGATGCTTGAGAAACACGTGGTCGAGTTCAAGACCTACATGGCGGCACGAGAAGAAGACGCGCTTTCTGCGTGGCGCGGTTGGGTCGAGTTGAACGCTAAGCGCACCGCGCAGAGTGCTGATCGGACCCCACCCCCAATCCCCCAGATCGACAGCTTCTTGCATGGTTATCAAGCTGCCTTTGCCAACGAAATAGCAAAGGATATGGGGGTGGATCCGCAAGTCGATCTCAAACCCACCCTGATGGCTTGCATGTTGGTCGGAGCAAATAAACAGAGGGCACATGACTTAACAGCGACGGGTCGTACGCAAAATTGGGTGGAGGATCTATTGAAGGTAGTCGACGAAGCCATCGCCTCTTTCGGTGACCCTTGGCACGTTAACGCCGCGAAGAGAGAGAGCAATATTGTTGAATTGGACCGATGAATTCGGTCTTTTCGCTCAGTAACTCAGTGCGGTAGATCGTGGAGTAGGTAGAGATGGATCACAATATAACCCTCCCCGGTAGACTGGGCGACCCTAACTTGGTCTTAACTGCCGATCCTCGGCTAGATCCGAGACTGCGACAGGCACTTTTGGCTACCCCTGAGACGACCAAAGGACAGCAACTCACTGGTATCGATGAAAACTCATCCTATGAGGATTGCTTAACCCACTGCGCCGCGATGGAAGCTGCGCAAATGCAGATGTTCTCTGATGAAGTAGCTGTGCCTGCCGGTATTACAAGGTCTACTGAATCGATTACAGGCGTCGACGGAAACGAAATACTGTTGCACGTTCATCGACCCACCGGCACATCAAATGACTTACCTTGCCTCGTCGATTTCCATGGCGGAGGTATGGTGATGCTGAGCACAACCTTTCCACCGTTTGTGCGTTGGCGGGACAGTCTGGCAGGCGCGGGCACAGTCGTCATAGGGGTGGAATTTCGCAACGCCGCAGGC
>JABGVY010000075.1 GCA_018645845.1 Gammaproteobacteria bacterium
GTAATTTTTCGCAGGCTGCTCTCCTGAATTCTGAGATGCATCTCTACAGACCCATCTTCACAGGCTATCTCCTGTAAAACGGCACCAAGCTCAAAAAACTGAGCCCTGATTCGGCCATCCTCAGGTCGAACTGTAACATTAGTTTCTATGACTGCCTCACCTATTCGTTCTGCAATCGCCTCCAACAGTAACTCTTTACCAGCACCATCAATACTGGACACCCAGACTTTTGTTACTACGCCTTGCGCATTTCGTTCGATTTCGGGCTCGCCATCAAGCAGATCTACCTTGTTGTAAACCATCAACTGTGGTGTCGCTTCAGCACCAATCTCTTCCAGCACCATATTTACTTCACTGATTTGTTCGCTGCGCAGCGGTGACGCTGCATCTACTACATGCAATATTAAATCAGCCTGGCTAACTTCTTCTAAAGTTGCCCTGAAGGCATCGACCAGCGAATGCGGAAGCTGACGGATAAAACCCACCGTGTCTGCCAGTACAGCGTTACCGATTGCCGGTAATTCCAGCTTTCTGAGGGTTGGGTCCAGCGTCGCGAACAATTGATTTTCCACCAGAACATCAGCGGTACATAGCTGGTTGAAGAGTGTTGACTTGCCGGCATTAGTATAACCCGCGAGCGAAATTGTTTTTACATCCGACCGGGTTCTTCCTCGCCTGTTGTGCTCACGTTGAGACTGAACCTTCGAAAGACGACTGTTAATTCGCTTGATTCGATCGGACACCATACGCTGGTCTGCCTCAAGCTGGGTTTCACCGGCACCACCCAAACCGGACGACGCTCCAGCACCACGACCCGACCCACCTCTCTGACGATCAAGGTGAGACCAGCCACGAACCAGGCGGGAAGACAGGTGGTCCAATTGCGCAAGCTCTACTTGAAGCTTGCCTTCGTGAGTTCTTGCTCTCCTAGCAAAAATTTCGAGAATCAAACCCGTGCGACCGAGTACACGCTTGTCCAAAGCCTGTTCAAGGTTCCTTTCCTGAGTGGGTGATAGGTCATCACCAAATATAACAAGATCACAAGTCTGGTCCGCCAGGAACTCTGTGATTTCATCGACCTTACCACCACCAATAAACGTACCAGGATGCGGGTATCTCCGATTGCTCGAGAGACACCCCACAGGAACCAGACCAGCTGAACGCACAAGTTCTTTTAACTCATCGGTAGTGGCCAGTTCTGAGTTGTACTTCTGTATATGGACCAGCAGCGCTTTGCTACCGGATTTTGGTCGGTCTAAAAACAAGCTTATTCGGTTCCTTCAGTCGGCATCTTCACTGCTCGTGACGGCACGACTGTTGAGATCGATGACTTGTAGATCATCTGGCTTACTGTGTTTCGTAAAAATATGACAAACTGGTCAAACGATTCAATTTGACCCTGCAACTTGATCCCGCTCACCAGGTAAATTGATACTGGGACGCGCTCTTTTCGCAGCGCATTAAGAAAAGGGTCTTGTAGAGATTGCCCTTTTGACATGTTGTTCTCCTGGGATTCCTGTATTCCAGCCGCAGTCGAGATGGAGGAATCATTAAATAAATAGTACTAAACAAGCGCACGTGGCTATTTGGGTCAACCGGCCTCGGGTCGCCCCTCGTTTTACCTCTGCTTAAGTTAATATGGTGCTGTTAGTCACCATTTTCAAGGCCTGCTGGGTATTAGGCTCCGACAGAAGATTGAGGTTCTTCCAACTCCTTAACCAGGTATGCTGCCGCTTCGCTAGTTGCCGGGTCGCCGCCAAAGCAGACCTGATCATGGTCTGCTCATCAATTTCACCCTCAAGAAACGACCAGATCTGGCGATACCCGACCGCCTTTATCGCCGGAAGGTGGCCATGAATGCCAGGTTTTTCGCGCAGCATCTGAACTTCCCCTACAAATCCAGCTTTTAACATTTCCCTGAAACGGGTCTCAATCGCCTGGTGCAGCGCCAAACGGTCATCGGGAATGATAGCCATTTCAAGTAGAGGAAAAGGGCATGCTTCAACCGATTGACGATGGAGTCTTGATAATGGCACGCCAGTCAGCCGAAAGACCTCTATTGCACGCTGAAGCCTCTGGGGATCTGTTGGCCTGATTCTTTTCGACGATTCGAGGTCAA
>JABGVY010000552.1 GCA_018645845.1 Gammaproteobacteria bacterium
ATTGCCCCAGATACCGGACCCGGATGATGTGCAGACAATGCGACCGTAATTTTTTTCATACATGACCTGTCAGGCAGCATGAGTCACATACGCCGTGCCGTTCAAATGGACATTCATCACGATGTCCCAGTCATCTAGCGTCATTTTCCTGAACGACCTGTCGCGAAGAATGCCTGCATTGTTGACCAGCATGTCGACCGTACCGAAGTTGTCCACTAATTTGAAAATTGAGTTCAGAATATACAGGAAACAGTCTTGGCGTATAAAAACCCTAACCTTTATCGTTACCTATTGCGCTCGTAGCCCGTTAGCTCCATGTAGCCAAGGCCTGATCTGCTTCCGTCAGGGTTAAGAACTTCCACCAGCCCCTCCCAGTATAGAATCGAAAGATCAACGGTTTGCTGATCCAGTAGTGCGTTGATCGTGAATTGTTCATCGGCCATGTTCAGGGTCCAGCTGACGGGCCAATTGATGCCGCGGGAGTCCTGATAAAATCGGCTGGGTGTCAGAGAAAAGTCATCCCGGTCCAGTAATTCGACACCGCGATCTCCTTCACCCACGATAGACAGATCCTCCAGCTGCTGGTGATCCACGAGTAAACCGTGATCATAGTTGTCTCGCTCTCCATCATGCCTGCGCAGACGGAATGCCATAATGCTCCGCTGATCCTTCAATTGTAGAGAAAACCAATCCCAGCCGGAAAGCGACGCACCGAGAACTGAGGTGCTCCATTCACGATCAAGCCAGCCCAGTCCTTTCACTTTCACTGTGCGATCGTTGAGTTTAAGTGTGCCGTCGAGCTGCAACCGCGGTATGGAATAGTAGTAACTGGCCGCATCCGGCCCTTTTTCGGACAAGCCCCTATTACCCTGTAATACGACCGGCCCCATTTGCCGGACCTGCAAATCGACGCCAAACTGATCCGGCTCGCCAGCAGATAGTGTCAGGTTCATTTGACCGTCTGCTGCGCCTTCCAGGGTCCAGTCCTCGATCATGGCGCGAAAATGCGCGCCGGTCGAAACGCCCGCCAGCTCCGGATGGCCGCGAGCGAACCGCTCGGTTTTAAGGTGTGTGCCGGTAGAAATGTCGGTGACGGCCAGGTGACCCAGGTATGCCTGGGCAGTGTGCCATGGACCTTCTCCTGTCGGGCCAGGTGAGAGCGCCTGCCGGAACAGCGTGAAATGGACGCCATACTCATTGCCATTTTCATCCTCAAGAACGGAGGTCAGGTACCACCACTCACTTCTATATAAGGTGTGGGGCCCATGGTCCGAAGGGAAAACGAAATCTCTTTTCTGTTCTGCGCGGGCGAATCCCTGGGCGTCGGGTTCTCCCAGTAAGTTGTTCAGTCGCAATCCGGTGACGGTAGATGAAGTTGGTTGGATATCCGGCTGGCATCCAGCCATCAGGGACATTAATGCCATCAATAAAAACACGATAGTTTTAGCGTCCACCAAAAGCTCCTTCTTCGTGATCTCCGCCCTGCAGTATCCCGGCCGCGATGGCAGCCAGCATGCCCCAGGTGCAGGCGCTCAACAGTGCTTCTGCGGACAGCTGCAATTCGATGGTCCAGCCGAAAGCTCTCGGATTGATGACATTGCAGAGTATCCAACCGAACATTACGCCCAGCGGCAGGGCGATGATGATGGCGACGAGGCCAAGCCCGATGCCCAATGCAATATTCATCATTAGTTGCTCGGTTCGATTAACACCGAGTATATTGAGTAAATGCCTGCCGGTCTGTCGATTCAGGCGCATGGTCGTTACCGCGATATAGACGCTGATGGCGGCCACCAATAACGCTATAGTGATTAGCACAGTGGTAATAGCGAAGGTCTGGTCGAAGGTTTTGAGCGCAACGCGCCGGATATCAGACTGCAGTCTTAGTTCAAGAGCAGGAAACTGTTTTCGTAGGGCCTCGACCAAGGTCTCTGGTCGATCACTTTTAAACGCAACCGAATTCACCTGAAGTTTCGTGTCTAACGCAGCGGCCAGTGGACTGCGATCATCAACAATGAGCCTGGGCTTTAAGTCCCCAAAGGCTGAGAACGTCCCTGAGATGGTCATTGTTTCACCGGCCACGGTCAACGCATCGCCGTCAGATAGCTGTAATGACCTGGCGGCCTGTTCACTGAGCAAAATACCTTTGATCGCAAGGCTTTTGCTGTAACCATAGCGTGAAGACTCAAAAGCATCCATGCGGGTGGTGTCCAGTTCCATCGATAGTCCGTTGATGCGAATGTCTGTGTTCCGGTATATCTGTATTCTGTCGGCGGGTGTTGCTGTCTTGTCGATTTCAGCGAACGATTTCAAGGCGGTTTCGCTGCCCTGCGCGATCAAATCGTACTTTAGCCGGTGATCAAGCATCTGACTGAAGTCGACCCGGAAACTGTCAACCATTAACGCTACGCCTATGGCGGTTGCTATCGCCAGTGACAGACCGGCGAGTGCAACGCTAAGTTCCGCTGGGTGCCAGAGCGCCTCTCTGACACCAACGCGCAGCAGGTAAGAGCCTCGTATCATCGATGCCCATTGCTTTAGCTGAATAAGCAGCGGCGCTATCGTTTGTGAGGCGGCCAGGCTCAATACCGCGATGGCAAAGAACCCACCGGCCAGACCTGTTTGGGGTTGAAAAACGCACCAGGTTGCTGCGGTTAACAGTAATAGCGTCAAAATAGCCGGTAGCGAGGAATGGCTAACCTCTTGTTGTGATCGGTGAAAAGCCCAGGCACCGCCAAGCAGACACACTGCGACGGCAGATCCTAGTGCTTTGAAAACGACCCAGCTGTCCAGATTTAAATTGATCTCTTGCCCAGGAACCGCCATTCCCAGCAGCCAACTGGCGAGCCACCACCCTGCGACAAGGCCGAGCGCAGCTGCCAGGGTAGCAATCAGTCCGATCGAGAAAAGGAAGTAGGCGCGCAGTCGCTGCCATTCAACCCCCAGTACGTGCAGGCGATCAAAGACAGGCCAAAGGCGTCGCAACCATGAGACGGCGACCTGATAGATGAGTAGCCAGGCCACCAGCAGAGCGAGCATGCCCAAGGCAGAGATATTGAAGAGTATCGATTTACCAAACTCTCGAGCCGGATACTGTTCCGCCGTACTCACCAGTTGCCAACCAGGTGCTAGGTCGAGATCTGGCTTTGCTGCTGGAAAACCTGCCCCAAAGCCCGGCAGGAGTTTCTCGGCTATCTCGATGGGTCCGGCAAAGGTGTCACTGATTACCAAGCCCACGTAGGATAGTTGATTGGTTGGCCAACCCAGGAGGTCGTGGGCCGTAGCGATGTCGGCCAGCAGCGTGCCTTTTGGCGCCTCTATGATGCCGTTGATCGGTATCGACAGTTGATCTTTGAGGCTTTGATCCACCCAGGCGCCGTTCCACGAAAACTGTTCGTCGATAGCGCCGGCGCTAGCAGCTGGCGGGCGCGCTAGTAAGTCGGCGCCCAGCACCCGTACGTTTTGCCCTTCGAGTGCCGTGGTTTCATCAACCAGTGGAGACAGCCGCGTTATGGCAGGCAAGGCGCCGGCTCGCCATTGTTTTCGCAGGACAAAGTAGTCTGCGGTGTCCAGCTTGTCGCGATGCAGGTAGTGGCTGTACTCAGAGAGTGCGCCAGGAACCAAACCATCCAGGCGGCTGGAAATGCTGGCGCTGACCAGATGAACGCTGACGATCGATGTGACGCCCAGCGCCATACCTATTAAGGCCATTGCAGTAGACCAGGGAGTGCGCGCCAGAAAACGCAGCAGTGCGAGGGCTATCATTAAGACGACTGTCTATTTTGTGACCCGGTGTCCAGAGGCAACTGGGTATCCAGGTGCAGGCGTGTATCTGCCATCGCTGCGACTTCGGTGCTATGCGTCGCCAACACCAGAGAAATATTTTGTTCGCGACAACTGGAAAACAACAGTTCTGCGACGTGGCTAGAATTTTCCGCGTCCAGATTGCCGGTAGGTTCGTCTGCCAGCAAAAGAGGCGGTTTGAGTAGCAATGCTCTGGCAACGGCGACGCGCTGTTGCTCGCCACCTGAAAGCGTTTCCGGAAAATCGTGGAGTCGATCCGACAAACCGAATTGGTCAAGAAGGGTCGCCGCATGACGCTCAAGTTTACGTTGTCGGTTTAAACGTGCGGGAAGTTTGACGTTCTCTAAGACCGTTAACGTGGGAACCAGGTTAAAGAATTGGTAGACATAGCCAATGTGCTGCCTGCGAAGCGCGGTTCGGCTTCGTTCATCTGCAGCGCGGTATGAAAACGTTTTGTCTTTCAGCGCAAGGGTCACGTCGCCGCCATCAATTTCCAGCAGACCAGCAAGCAGGTTTAATAGCGTCGACTTTCCTGAGCCGCTGGGGCCGGTCACAGAAAGAGACTCTCCAGCAGCAACGCTAAAGGAAAGGTCACGAATAACGTCTATCTGGCGACTACCGTCCTGGTAGTGCTTGCTGATTTTTTTAACATTCAGCGCCGAAGGCATCGTCATTTTAGATCATAACTCGCTGGGTCAGGTTACAGTGTCAGGGTAAAGTGTCAGAGTAAAACAGTAGGGCGGTTAGAGATAGGGGTTCAGTCACCGCGTCTCGGCAACAACTTCGAGCGAATCCAGCCAATGAAGGTGTTGTTCTTTAACATGTATTGCTCGATTTCCTGCGTATTTCTCTCCAGCTGACCAGGATCTTTGAAGATCTCGCTTCGTGTCACCAGGTCACGATCTGGATCCAGAGGTTTAATGACTGTTGCAGGGTTGCCGGCAGCGATCACATTTTCCGGAATGTCTGAGGCAACGACACTGCCTGCACCAATCACACTGTTTTTCCCTATCGTGACCCCCTTACAGACTGTAGCGCCGTCACCAATCCAGACATTGTCTTCCAGTGTCACTGGTCGGGTGATACCTAC
>JABGVY010000136.1 GCA_018645845.1 Gammaproteobacteria bacterium
ACGATGTCCTTCATGCGTGCTTTGATATCCAAGTGTCACCCTGCTCTGAGAATCTGGACGCTATTATACTTGAACTTGACTCTTATGTAGTATGCCCTTAAGCAGCTGAAAGCATTACTCTGAGGAGATGGTCATGGTAACAATCGTTGGGAACATAAAACCGGAAGACGACTACACTCACCCATTGGGTCCTGAAGACAATTTCAATGAGTCCGTCTATTTCAATTTCTTCGATAGAGAAAGTAACCGTGGTGGATTTATTCGAATCGGTAACCGGGCTAACGAGGGATACGCGGAAATGACCGTCATTGTGTTTAACAGTGACGGATCCGTGTTTTTTAATTACAAGAAGCCAGAGATATCAAATAACGACGAGTGGAATGCGGGTGGCGTTCGCGTGCAGGTCCTGGAACCTGGTGAAAGGTTGCGTACAACCTATGATGGAACCGCGCTCTATATGCTTGACCCCAGGGATATGAAAGATCCCGGCAAGGCCTTTAAAAGTAATCCTTTCAAGAGGATTCAGCTGGACCTTGTTCACCACGGGGTAGGCCCTCTGTATGGACACGTGGGTGAACCTGGCGATGGTAATGATTTCGCGAGAGCGCATTCTGAGCAGCACATGAGGGTTGAAGGTACGCTTTCGATTGAAGGCGAAGTGTCCATCAATATTAACGGTCATGGTATCCGTGATCATTCATGGGGACCCAGGTTTTGGCAATCCGTTCCATCTTATCGATGGATTACCGGTAATTATGGCGATGACCTTGGAATGGTGCTGTCTGTTGTTGGAGACCGGCGAGGTGGCATGTTCCACAAAGGAACCGAGCTTTTGCAGATCAAGGATATTGAGCTATCGACCGAATATGAGCAGGGGACCAGTTTTCACAAGAAGTTGATCGCGGACGTAACCCTGGAAAATGGTGATCAGCATCAAGTGGAGGGCGTGGTTAAAGGATTCATTCCACTTCGAAACCGGCGCTCGGAACAGGTTACTTATATTGGTGAGGGGATGACGGAATATACACTGGATGGTGAGCGTAAAGGATACGGCCTGTCTGAGTACCTTAACCAACCTGGCCAAGAGGTTTAGATCCCTCGTTAGGCCTTGATAGGTAGCCAGTGATCCAGCGCTGCAACTATCCCGGGATTAAATAAAAATAGCTGCCGGCACCTTGGCCATGCCAGCCATGATGATTGCAAAATGTAGGCTTCATCATAAACCGGCTCTTTTTCTTCAGATGCCAGCTCAGCTGTATACCAGTGGGTTGTGCAGTCGTAAGTATTGCCATTCCAACGAAACCTATAGTTATTGGTAAAGGCGTCAGAAGTGAGGGCTACCCGGTAGCCGGATTCCTCAAGCGTTTCGCGTACCGCGCAGTCCTCTGGTGTTTCCTTATCTTCCACGCCCCCTCCCGGGAAGGACCAGTAGCGTTTTGTGGTCATCGGGTCTTCCATTTCTATTGCAAGCAGGTGATTGCCCCGCAAGCACAGAACGCATGTTCGTTCCCGTGAGATAGTCATGAAGAAGCTTCGTCCGGCCTGGCTGTTTGTTGCAATATACCTGGGGTCATACGAGTGATGGTCAATGAACTCTAAGTCAGTAGTGAGAATACGTTAGGGCAGGGTTAAAGGCCATAATCGATGAAAATCCGGTGGGTATGACGGCTAGGCTTTCTGAATGGGTTCGGAGTCTAGCCAATGCTTTACGTGATCAGCGAGGTTCTTTTTTTCTTCTATTGAAATACCCTGCGGATCAAAACGCCAACGATTATGGCTACTCAGCATTGGCAGGAGTTCCGGCCTTTCGATTCTCAGTAGCCATTCGGCCATGAGTTCACCTTTGCCTCGCCGAAACCCAAGGTTGGATAGTTGTTCCTCTATTTTGAAGAAGGGTGAATCTCTGCCGGGGAGAATCCATTTTGAAGCATCAGTTGTTTGTTCTCTTTTAACAATGACCTGTTCCGACGTGGCAATACGCCAGATGAGAATGAGAGCGAGTACGAACCCGATAGCGTAGAGCTCGTTTTTAAAGTCCTCGAGTTTCTGGTCGTTAAACCAAAGCCCAAAGAGAAATTGCTTGTTTCCCAGGAAGTCCCAGAGGGGTCGCAGTATAGATGACTGGTTTTCCTCCATCGCCAGCCATTGCGTTGGTGTTGTATCGATTGGAACCCATCGGCCATTGATGTAGGCACTTGCCCACGCGTGAGCATGTCGTTTGCGTACGATGTACATTTTCATTTCATCGTTCCACTCTGTAATAGCGTAGCCCACAACATACCTAGAGGGTATGCCCAATTGCCTAAGTAATAGGGTTGTTGCGCTGGCGAAGTATTCACAGTGCCCCGCCTTGCTTGTTTGAAGAAAGTGGCCGAGGGGGTCGTGTGTGATTTCGATATTTTTCTGAAAGAGTGTGTACTTAAAATCAGAGAAGAAGTCGTGGATGAAAGGAATGGCTTGCGCTGCTGGGATCTGCCCATCGGTAATTTGCGCTAATGCGACCTTGTGTTCCTCGGGTACAACCAGGTCCACCCGGCTGGGTTCATCACCCAGGCGGGATTCGTCATCATATCTCACGCGATAATGTGGGGCCGGGATCAGACCAATACCCTGAAGGGCCCCGTAGGACGACATACTGACATCAGTTGCCGGAAACTCATTGAGCTCTACCAATTGCGACGGAACTGGAATGAGGGATCTATCCCGATTAAATTCGAGATATATTTTGGACTCAGGATGGGTATACGAAGCCGTGTCAGAAAATACCCAGGTGAAATCATCTTTGTGTTTGACCTTGTTAAACCTTGGGTCAAATACTTCCCACTCTGTGCCAGAGGAGGTGTTATAGACGGCCTCGACCAGTAGCGATGGGAAATCAGGTTTTCCGGATTCAGGCTTGATCCGAAATGCTATCGCGTCAGAGAGTTTGAATTGCCCGACTTTTCCGAGCGCGGTGCGTGTTTTGAGCGGGTCGGTATGTTGGGATATCCAGTTTGCGATCCACAGTTCTGTTTGCTTTTTAATACCAACATGCGTGTTGCGGATACCGTGGTGAAAAGCGGTGGCAGCCAGGAGGATGGCACATAGTCCGATAACAAAAGTTCTCTTGGTGAAACGGGGGGATCGTAGCTGGTACAACGAGCAGGCGAAAATAACGACCACGACGGGAAAGTAGTAGCCGCTGTCTTTGTTAAGGCCCGCTGCCAAGAGGCATGCGCCCAGGTAAACATAGTCCATGTCCCAGGATTGTTGAACGGGTTCCCGTTGTCGCCTCAGGCTGTAGAACAGGACGTCCAGCGACATTCTGGAGGTGGTGCTGTAGGTCAA
>JABGVY010000134.1 GCA_018645845.1 Gammaproteobacteria bacterium
CGAAATCAATCTGTTGTCTTGCGCCAACCCCCTCCTGTGTAATCTCTAGTAATTCAAGCATCGCAGAATTCAGGTACACCTCGTGGAAGGACCGATGCCACACGACCATTGGCCGTGTAGTCGATATCGCATCCAGAACCTCCCTGCTCATATCGCCATGCCAGGATGCGTGGAAACCCCAGCTAAAAAAAGGTTCATCACCCACCATCTCTGCTTCCAGCTCGGCAATTTTTTGCCGATAACTCTCCTGGTCAGGACAGGCCGGAACCGTTTGCCAGGGCAGATCCCATTCGAGCGCCGTGACAAAATGCATGGGTAGCAGAACAGCCGCCATGACAGGATGCAGATGCGGGTCAATCAAACCCGGCAGGACTATCGCATCACCAAAATCAACGATCTCATGTTCATCACGCGTGAGCCACGGCTCCAGACTTTCCATCGAACCTACTTCGAGTATGCGTCCGTCTCTTACAGCTACGGCCGTTCCATCCGGCCAGGAGGGATTCATCGTGATAATTTTTTTTGCGGTAAAGACTTTAATCGTCATTCGTTCCTGCCCTTGCGTTAAACTGAATTCTTTCTCTGCGCCAAACGACACTTGTGACCGACTACGAAGATAAGAAAAGAAAGTTTGCCAGTATGATAACGCTCTATGGGCGCAAACCTGTATTGGAAATACTATTGGACCCTGAGACCAGTATTTTTAGGCTACATCTTGCTGAATCGAATCAGCGAGGAGACACAATCACGCAAATCAGGAAAATCGCGCAAAAAAGAGGCATAGACATCATCACCCATCCCAAGGGAGCGTTATCACGCATCTCTAAAAATGCTCGCCAGGACCAGGGGGTTGCTATCGATATCGCCCCGCCAAAATACCAGTCTGTAGAACAGGTCTCCGATAACGCCGGACAACTATTAGCACTAGACGGGATTACCAATCCCCAGAACCTGGGGATGATTGTTCGCTCCGTTGCGGCATCACCGATGAATGGATTACTGCTGCCCAAGAAGGGTTGTGCGAAAATTGACCCCCTGGTCCACAAGGCAAGCGCGGGTACACTGATCAAATCGAGCATCTACCATTGCCCGACGATTGAATCCGGACTCAAGTCTCTTCGATCAAAGGGGTATCAACTCATTGGGCTGTCGGGCGGCGTGGACCGCTCACTGGGCGATATCGGAAATGCCAATGGAAAAATCGTCTTTGTGCTTGGCAATGAAACAACAGGCATCAGCGAACCCGTTCTGGCACTCTGCGACGAACTCGCGTGTATCCCCCTAGAGTCGGGGGTTGAATCTATTAATGTTGCCATGGCAGCTACCCTTGTCGCTTTCCGTACGACTTTCAGTGGCACCTGAAGCCCAAATTCCTTATCCTCACGGCATGAAGAAAGAGCCAACATCATGAGTAGCACTCCTGACCACTGGGAAGTACGACGGCTTGCGGGCGCGCTGGGCGCAGAAGTTCACGGGCCTGATATCGGCAATGTCTCTCCTGAAGACATCGAAGCGATCAAGTCAATACTACTTGAACACATGGTGATCTTTCTGCCTGATCAATCTCCTACGGTCGAAGCCCACATCAATTTCGGCAGGCATTTCGGCGATCTTGAAGGACACCCGAATTTAAGCAGTGACACCCGCTTTCCGCCCGAGATATTCCAGCTACAGGCAAGTAAAGGAGGGGTCGCAGATGAATGGCATACCGACCTGACATTCCAGGAACAGCCGGCGCTGATGTCCATATTACACATGGTCCAATGTCCGGACACCGGCGGCGATACGCTATGGACCAGCCTCTACGCCGCCTACGATGAACTGTCCGACCCGATGAAATCCATGTGTAATGGGCTGACCGCACTGCATGACGCGCTGCCACACAACCGCCCTGAAGAAATGACCATCCACCCGGTGGTACGTGTTCACCCTGCAACGGGAAAGAAGGCGCTCTACGTGAACGAACATTTCACGCGACGGATCGTCGAAATGAGCGCGACTGAAAGCGAAGCGATACTGAGCTATCTGACCCGCTGGGTGAGTAACCCACGGTTCACTGTCAGGTATCACTGGCAACCAGGAACCATTGGGATCTGGGATAACCGATGCACCCAGCATTTCGTGCTTAACGACTTTGAAGGTGAACGAATTATTCAACGCGTAACAGTGGTCGGCGACCAGGTAGAAGGCAATGGCGCACCACAATGGAAGCCATGGGTCCGGGAGGGAAGGTTATCCGCAACCAGCCGTCATGATCGCCAGTTATACATGCATCTTCAGTCCAAAGGCCAAATTGATTAGCTTCTACCCCCTGATAAGAATAGCGAATGACATTCAGGACCAGCCTAACTACGGTTAGAATCGACCTTTCATCGTCGGAGCCCGCTTGTGACAAAACCACTGGATGACATTACGGTCATTGAAATTGACAACTGGATGGCCGCACCCAGTGCGGGTGCAATACTCGCCGACCTGGGCGCGAAAGTGATCAAAATAGAACCCCTATCAGGCGACCCCATGAGGGACATGGGCCGCCCGGCCAAGATCGAAGGGGACATCAAAGATCATGATTTCCAGTTTGACGTCGATAATCGGGGTAAACAATCCATCCAGCTGGACCTGACCAACGATGACGCGCTGGAGATCGTAAAGGAGCTCTGCGCAAAATCTGAAATCTTCATGTGTAATTTGCTCGCTAAACGACAAGAGAAGTTTGGCCTGGACCCAGTATCACTCAGTAAAGTAAACCCCAGAATCGTTCACGCGACATTGACTGGATACGGTACGCAGGGACCGGACGCATGGCGGCCGGGATATGATGTAACGGCCTTTTTCGGGCGTTCTGGTATCTACGACGCCATGCGGGAAGGCAGCGACGGTATTGTTCCAATGGCCAGAACTGCACAAGGCGATCACACCACAGGACTCGCCATGGCTGGCGCTATCCTGGCGGCACTCAGGCAGGCAGAGAAAACCGGGCAGTACCAGGCTGTTGAAACGTCCCTCTTTGAGACAGCCGTCTGGACCCAGGCTACAGATTACTCGATTACCGCTGTGGATCGTGCGCCATTGCGCAAGCGTGCCAGGGAAGAACAATTGTCCGCCACCGCAAATCGTTATCCTTGTGGCGATGGCTCATGGATAGTCTTTAACATGCCAGAACCCTTCTGGTGGCCAAGGTTTGCCGATGCACTTGGAAAACCAGAGTGGAAGGACGATGAGCGCTTTCTAGAAGGCCGGGATCGATATCGGAATATGACCGCACTGGTACCAATGATCGATGAGGTGCTCATGACCAGGTCCCGCGATGAGTGGGGAGCAATCATGGATGAGCATGGGATTATCTGGGCGCCTGTGCTGGGACTACACGAAGTGGTGAGCGACCCACAGGCGGAGGCTATAAACCTGTTCCCTCAAATGGAACTCGAGGGGGTTGGTAGCTACCGAACGGTTCGTATCCCGATGAACTTTCACACATTCGATGCACTGCCATCACTGCCTGCCCCAACGGCCGGACAGCATACCCGGGAGGTGCTTACCGAGTTAGGATATTCTGCATCTGAAATCACTGCGCTCGCGGAGCGTGGCATATTAAAGTAATTTATATTCTTATATGTATCAATAGCTTATCAAGTATATCTATAATTTACTTTATATTTTTAAAGGATCCTAAGCCAGGATTCTTTCATCAGACAGGGCGACACAATGTCCTTCACGTCAGCAATCAAATGACTATTCACCACCCTTACCCGAGCCTCAGCGGCAGAAGCAACAGGCACAGAACATCTTGACTGGTCATAAGGTAGAGATGCCTTTTGATCATCGTTACCGGTCCTCAAATTGCGCAAACATCCTAGACACCGTGCTTTTCGCGATACGCTTTCCAGTATGCAAATGAGGCTGCAATAGCGTCTCCCCGGCTTTGCACCGGCGCCTGAAATTCGTCGTGGGTCATGATGTAGAACAGATCATTCTGGATCGAGTGCAAAACGATATCGCCTATCGCTGCGGGTTCCATGACATTCATTTCCACCGGTACCGCACCGTCTCGAGGAGTCATTGCCGGTTTTTCGGAGCCGCCAAACTGTTCAGGCCGATTGCGTTCCGAACTAGCGATACCCGTCGAGACCATGCCGGGGCACAAAACAGAAATACCGATGTTATCGTCCGCCAGGTCTACCCTCATTGTCTCTGAAACACCCACGACCGCAAATTTGCTGGCCACGTAGATACCC
>JABGVY010000131.1 GCA_018645845.1 Gammaproteobacteria bacterium
GAATACCGGCCAGACCCAGGCTGTACGCGCTCACTGCATAGAGAAGTGCCAGACTGTGAAAGAAACGGCCTTCGCTGTTTTTAAACTGTGCCAAAAAATATTTTCCTGTGAATTGCGTTTCAGCTTCTCAGCCTGAGCCAGTAGACTCATCGTTGCTGACCGCCGGCTCAAAAGTCAGCTGATCACCTAAACAAAGCTTGCCTGGTCTCTTCACGGTCATGTAGTTGCCAAAGATCAACCCACTGCCGAACTTACCTTCCGTTTTGACACGGGTCTTTCTCAGCACCTCAAATATATTATTCACCGGTCGATCGCCCGTTTTCTGATCTGTAGAAATGATTGCGCAACGTTCTGCTGGTGTGACCTGCAATATCTCTACGTTCTCACCGACGACAGAATCCATGTCATCTTCTTCGTAAGCGCCTATGCCATCAACAACAATATTGGATCTAAACCTATTCATGGGAATAGGCACGTCCAAATCAGCATTAAGCGCTTCTAGAGAAGCAAGATTTGTAAGCGACAATTCAGAAGCTGCTGTAAATCGCCGTTTAGACTTACCGTGAAGGCGGGCCATGTCTGGCACCGGAAAGTTAACCGTCCATGGCTGATTAATCCGGATCAACCGAATAGGCATATCTAGAATGTGAGATATCCACTGCGAAACCTCATCACCCTGATCCGTACCTTCAAATTCATCCAATACCCATTTTGCGGATATCGACTCACCCTCGGTTCTTGCTTTGTGGAGAATCGAGCCTTCTGTCTCATGCTTGAAAATGAGCCCTTCACTGGTCTGCTCTACCTGAACCGAGGCAATTTTTGGGAACTGCTTTTGTTCAATCAGAACTCCCCCATCGCCAACGAAAGTAAATTCGCGGTCACCGACAATACCTTGTTCTGTAATATCTAACGCCTGGACTGGGCTGCCGTTACAACCTTTGACGGGATACACATAGAGCTCTTTTACCGTGACTGTTTTCATATCTCACCATCACCACATTGCGGAGTAAAATTGGACGAAATTCACTTACACGCACTCGTGCTCCCAATAATATACCGTTATTCTAAGTGAAATATCACGTTCACTCGACGCTCAATTAGCTCCTGAGATACTGGCGATATTTCCATCAGGATCAAGATATCCAGCAGATTTACCCCATGGCTCGTGTTTAGGTTCCTGCGCAATAACACCGGACCTAACCATGGAATCAGGCACCTTAATGGTAAACCCAGCACCCCACTATAGAACAAAGTGGAGCCTTTAAGTTCGATCACACTTTCTAGATCACACTTTCTAGATCACACTTTCTAGATCACACCGGGATCTTCGATCTTCGATCGCGGCCATGATCTTTGTGCTCCAACGCCTTAACCTACTTTGTTTATCATCGTTGAATTGAAATCTTTAGGAACAGATTACGGCCGGTCCCCGGCAAACGATCGCCAACCACGACGTCTGACAAACGCACTCGGTTATAACCCGCCAAATGCTGAACATACTCCCGGTCCAGTAGGTTTTCAACGCCGCCGGAAAGTTGCAGCTGGTCATTAACCTGCCAGGTGGTAAACAGGTGCAAAAACCCATAGCCAGAGCTTTCCCGCTCGTTGTTCGTCTTGGAAACCTTTTCCTGTGCTCGCACGGCTTCACCACTTAAAGAAACAGACCAGTCTGTGTGTTCGTAGACAAGCGCCATAGTCAATCGGTCAGGAGATATACGGTACAAATCATCATCAATATCGCGGCGTTCACCACGCACAATAGACAGCACCCCTTCAATCCGCCAATTTTCGGCAAGCTGCCAACCATAGTCTGCATCGACGCCGTACATCTTGGCTTCCACATTGCTGAACTGTAGCGGGCTTGGATCACCATTCATCATAGAAATCATTTCTACAGGGTCGTCGATCATGCCGACAGTCGCATCAAATGGCACCCCCTGAATATAGTTGTTAACATCGTGATAGAAAATACTGGGTCGAAGCCACCAGCGAGTCCCTCTAAGATCGATACCCGCTTCGATTAGCCATGCCGTCTCAAGATCAAGCGCGACATCTCCGACGTAGTTATTCCCATCAGCAAGCCCGGCACTCGCAGCAATTGGTAACCATCCGTAACGCTCTAAGAACATTGGTGCTCGATTCTTACGCGCAATACTGAATCGCCAGGCTCCAAGCTCACTTTGACGCCAGTAGCGCGCCATCAGATCCACGGCTGTGTCGTTCCAATCACGTTCCGACTGGTTAAACGTCATTGCAAGCATGCCAACCATGGCAGGCAAAGCAGGCCCAGTCACCGCTTTTCCTGACGTGTCTTCGTAACGATCGACCCGAGCGCCGAGCTCGATATTGCCGAGGCCTACATCCCCTTTCCAATTGACATAGGCACCAAACCGGTCTTGCTCGATGTCCGGAATTGAGGACACAAAAAAAGCCGTGTTGTTTGGGTTCGAGATCAGCGCATCGTGTTCACCCGTTTCCACGTCAAACCCATATTCCAACTCACCTGTTCCAAGCGGGGTGCTAAAATCCAATGCGACGGTATGCGTCGTACCCGATGCTGTTGTGTACCGATAGCGCATGGTCATTGGTGGCGGTGGCCGCTGGCCAAAGTTATTCATCCCGTGACTCACGTCACTGTAGCCAAACGCTAACGCCATTGTCGTGTCAGCGAATTTAGTTTCAAAGCGAAGGCGCGCGAAATCGGTCTTGACATAGTCGATATCCATCGCAAAAGGCGGGTTGCCCGTTGGCCCTGTTTCCTGGCGTCGCAGCTCCAAATCCCACTCGTTGTTGCCGTGCTTCAGGCCCGCCCCTAAGCCGTAAACTTGACGGTCATAACTCGTGCTATCGATATAGCCACCAGGGAACTTTCGATCAGAACCACGCTCGTCTGAATAGAAACCATAAGCACGAATCATCTGATTAGAGACGCCGCCAACAAGGCCGATGCCATGACTTGAATCAGCACTACGGCCAATCGCTGTAACATCGTAACTGGCTTCAAGCACATCCAACTCGGCAAAAGGTACCTGTTTCAATCGCGTTTCCACGCCACCAACCAGAGAAGGGCCGAACGAGACAGGCGCTGCACCACGGTTGACCTTAATGGTATCTATCAGGGTGGCCGGCGCATAGTGCATTGGCGGATCCATAAGGTTAGGTCCACCAGAGCGAAAGGTCTGCCCGTTCAATCGAGCGCCTACTCGCAAACCATAAGCGCCACGATACTGCACCTGCCCCGAGAGGCTACCATTATTAATGACCGCAGCACCGGGCAGTTGCGCCACCAAAACGGCGGTATCAGCCGCCAGCGACATGGCTTCATCACCATAAGTTGTGTTGGTATTGGATTGACCACGCTGGGCGGTCACTACAATTACGTCACTGAAAACAGCTTTCGCTGCCGCAGCGGGCAACGAGATCAAAATACTTGCGGACAGCAATGCGCCCTGTCTTAAGAAACGAGTGTTCATTGTTTTATCCTGAATTTACTGAAAAAAAGGGCGTGCTAGCCCCATTGCGGACTCAGGATAATGCGGGTGGACC
>JABGVY010000129.1 GCA_018645845.1 Gammaproteobacteria bacterium
ATGGTGATGCCTGGTGATAATGTGACCATGGCCGTTGAATTGATTGCGCCGATCGCGATGGAAGAAGGGCAGCGTTTTGCTATTCGAGAAGGCGGCCGGACAGTTGGTGCAGGTGTTGTAACGAAGATTAGTGAATAGCACTGCTATTCAGATATCTCTACTGAAGCAGAGGGATCGTGCGGTGAATAATCACCGCACTTGACCTGAGCTGAAGGACGCCTCGATAGTCGCGCGTTATGACGATTTTTGCTGTTAGAAGCGATCGCAGAACGAATTAGTAGGCGCGCTGTCGCTGATAACGCGGTGAATCTGGTTAAGACCACTCATCAGGCCTATTATTACGGTCATCGAGAGTAAGTAAGCGTTTACTTATTTCTTTCGGAATGCCAGATAGGTGCCGTTAATTAGGCTTAAATCGACCGAAATGCCTGGGTTAGGTAAGCGCCGCTGGTTTCTTTTCTACCGGGAACTACAAAAACAGTAGCATTTCCCTAAAAGGTTGCGTAATATTCGCGCCCTCGACGTGGGGGTAACCCGCGTAATTTCCTCAGAGGCTGCCACGCGGCGGTCTGCGGAGGACGAGATGAATAGATCTCTTATTCATAGATACAGACAAGGTTCCGATTTGGAACCATGGGCAGCTCGATAGCGAGCAATAAGCATTAATTGCGTCTTCCCTTGATAGGGAGGGCCTTTTTCGCTTTATAAATCAGTAAATTACAATGGCGCGCTGTTGTGAACGGAGACGGTTTGAATGCAAAACCAGAGAATTAGAATTCGATTGAAAGCTTTTGATCACCGGCTCATCGATATTTCGACGCAGGAAATTGTGAATACAGCCAAGCGAACCGGCGCACAGGTTAAAGGCCCAATCCCTTTGCCCACTCGAATAGAAAAATTCACCGTGCTGACTTCGCCCCACGTCTATAAAGATGCAAGAGACCAATTCGAAATCCGGACTCACAAGCGTCTGCTCGATATTGTAGAGCCTACTGAAAAGACTGTTGATGCGTTAACCAAGCTGGATTTGGCCGCAGGTGTAGAAGTTCAGATCAACCTGGCCTAATGACAGAAACGGTAGTGACACGCAGTAGGTAAAGGTAGAAGGAAGGGAATAACAAGATGACCATTGGCATAGTTGGAATAAAAAGAGGAATGACACGTGTCTTCACCGAAGGTGGCGATTCGATTCCTGTAACTGTTATTGAGGCGACTCCCAATAGAATCACCCAGGTCAAGTCAGTCGACACCGACGGTTATGCGGCGATTCAGGTGACTGCCGGCACAGTAAAAGCGTCACGAGTGAAGAAACCCGCCGCTGGTCAATTTGCCAAGGCTTCGGTTGAAGCGGGAAGAAGCCTCTGGGAATTTCGTACAGACGATGCAGAGTTGAGCGTTGGTGATTCTCTGACGGTGGAAGCATTTGCAGAAGGCCAGAAGGTTGATGTGTGTGGAAAGTCGAAAGGTAAGGGCTTTGCTGGTGTCATTAAGCGTTACAACTTCCAAATGCAGGATGCAACGCACGGTAACTCTATATCACACCGGGCACCTGGCTCGATTGGTCAGTGCCAGACACCTGGCCGGGTATACAAGGGTAAGAAGATGGCGGGCCACATGGGCGCCGCAAGAGTGACAACCCAGACGTTGGAAGTTGTCAAAATAGATCAGGAAAACAATTTGCTGCTGATTAAAGGCGCGGTACCCGGAGCAAATGGTGGTGATGTCATTGTGACTCCAGCAGTGAAAGTTGTTAGCGGAGGTGAGTCTTGAACCTCGATATTATAGGTGCTCAAAACGGCGTCGACGTTTCTGACACAGCATTTGGTAGGGAATTCAACGAGGCACTGGTTCATCAGGTGGTCGTGTCTTACATGGCAGGTGCCAGGCAAGGTACGAAAGCCCAGAAGACCAGGTCCGAGGTTAACGGTGGCGGCAGGAAGCCATTTCGTCAAAAGGGAACGGGTCGTGCTCGAGCCGGAACGATTCGAAGCCCGATCTGGCGTGGGGGCGGGGTTACCTTCGCAGCTAAGCCAATGGACCATTCCAAAAAAGTTAATAAAAAGATGTACCACGGTGCCATGCAGGCGATTCTTTCCGAGTTGGTACGTCAAGAACGACTCGTTGTAGTCGAAGACTTCACGATCGATGCGCCGAAAACAAAGGCTTTCTCCGCAAAACTCAAAGAGCTTGAGTTGACTAACGTATTGATTGTGGTCGAAGAGGTTGACGACAACCTTTATCTTGGCTGCAGAAATATTCACAACGTTGATGTCATTGACGTTCAGGGTGTCAATCCGGTGAATCTGATTGGTTTTAAGAAAGTGCTCTTTACCGTCGGTGCCTTGAAGAAAGCAGAGGAGTTGTTCGCATGAAACAAGAGCGTCTATACAACATCATTCTAGGTGCGCATATATCAGAAAAGACATCATTTATAGCCGACACAGCGAACCAGTTCGCTTTTAAAGTCGCCAAAGATGCAACTGGGCCAGAGATCAAAGAGGCTGTCGAAAAAATTTACGAAGTCCCGGTCAAAAAAGTCACCCTGATGAATGTAAAAGGGAAGGTTAAGAGAAACGCTCGTGGCTTCAGTAAGCGCCCTGGCTGGAAGAAGGCTTATGTAAGCCTGGAAGCCGGCCACGACATTGATTTTAGTTAGATCGATTTTAATTAGTTAATAGCGTCTAAAGAATAAGAGACAAGATCATGCCAGTCGTCAAAGCAAAACCAACGTCGCCAGGACGTAGATTCGTCGTCAAGATTGTTAATCCTGACCTGCATAAGGGTGAACCGTATAAACCGCTATTGGAGAAAAAGTCCAAAACTGGCGGACGTAATAATCGTGGTCGGATAACGACGCGGCATATCGGTGGTGGTCACAAGCAGAAGTATCGGGTTGTCGATTTCAAACGAAACAAAGACGGCATAACTGCCCAGGTAGAAAGACTAGAGTACGATCCAAACAGAACCGCAAATATTGCGCTCCTAAAATACGAAGATGGTGAAAGGCGTTACATCATCGCACCCAAAGGCCTCGCTGCAGGCGACATTGTTCAGTCGGGTGAGCAGTCACCGGTCAAGGTGGGCAATTGTCTACCGATGCGAAATATTCCAATGGGTAGCGTTATTCACTGCGTGGAATTGAAGTGTGGAAAGGGTGCTCAAATAGCGCGTAGTGCTGGAACTTCAGCGCAGCTCGTCGCCAAAGAGGGACGCTATGTCACGCTTAGGCTTCGGTCTGGGGAAATGAGAAAGGTACTGGCCGAGTGTCGGGCAGTTGTGGGTGAAGTATCGAACTCCGAACACAACCTGCGTTCACTGGGTAAAGCAGGTGCGAAACGTTGGAGAGGTGTAAGGCCGACTGTGCGTGGTGTTGTGATGAACCCGGTAGACCACCCGCATGGCGGTGGTGAAGGTAAGACATCAGGCGGTCGTCATCCGGTATCTCCCTGGGGTGTGCCAACTAAAGGTTACAAGACGCGTAAGAACAAGCGAACTGACAAGATGATTGTCCGTCGCCGTTCTAAGCGATAGGAGAAGAATAGTGCCTCGTAGTTTGAAAAAAGGACCCTTTGTAGACCTGCATTTGTCGAACAAGGTCCGGAAAGTGTTGGAAAGTAACGACAAGCGACCGATAAAGACCTGGTCTCGCCGATCGATGATTACCCCTGATTTTGTAGGGTTGACCATTCAGGTTCACAACGGTCGCCAGCATGTGCCTGTGTTTATTAGCGAAGACATGGTAGGTCACAAGTTGGGTGAGTTTGCATTAACTCGAACGTTCCGGGGACACGCTGCCGATAAGAAAATCAAACGGTAGTTTCGGAGAGAATAGAGGAATTAGATGATGGAAGTAGCAGCGAAGCTAAAAGGAGCCAAGATGTCAGCGCAGAAGGCTCGCCTGGTTGCGGATCAAATCCGCGGCAAAGAGGTTGGCGAAGCGCTCGACATATTGAACTTCAGCACTAAAAAAGGTGCGCATCTGGTACGCAAACTGCTGGAATCGGCGATAGCCAATGCCGAGCATAACGAAGGTGCAGATGTTGATGAGCTGAAGGTGTCTACCATCATGGTTGATGAAGGGCTGACAATGAAGCGCATTAAACCTCGCGCGAAAGGTCGAGCGGACAGAATACTAAAGCGAACTTGTCACATTACCCTTGCGGTGGCTGACTAGTAGTCGCAAAAAAAACAGGATTAGCAGG
>JABGVY010000232.1 GCA_018645845.1 Gammaproteobacteria bacterium
GTTTCATATTTTACGTCATTACCTGAGTTTCTCAGCGAGGGACATAAAGGAATTTTGTAGATACCCTGTAAGGTCCTTTTCGGCCTTGATCTTTGGCCGGGTCATTACCACGATATCCCATCCTAATTCGTGTTCAGGGGCAATCCTGCGAAACGTTTCCCTGATTCTTCGCTTAACCCTATTACGCTGAACCGAGCCAGGAATACTCTTTTTGCTTACGATCATCCCTAAGCGGTTGAACCCTCTGGTGTTTTGCTTTGCTAGCAGCAACAACGAAGTAGAGCTAATTCGGGCCTGGTTAGTATCGAATACCGCATCGAATTCATAGGAATGCGCCAGTCGATGACTTAAAGGGAAACACTGACTTAGCTGTTTTGGGTTAGCGATGTCACTCGCCTCAAAGGCCAGTTGGGGTAACGCAAAGGCTCTGTGTCAGGCGGAAAGTACTTTACGGCCTTTAGCTCTACGCCTTTTTATGACCAAACGTCCACCTTTCGTGGCCATCCTGGCACGAAAGCCATGGGTTCTTTTCATTTTAAGAACGCTGGGTTGAAATGTTCGCTTCATGATAATTACCCGATAATTGGATGTCGAAAAGGAGCGCGATTCTAAAGAAGATGTTGGTTTAGGTCAATTCCATGTTTATAGCTGTTCCAACAACTTTGCTGTTTCTTTATTAATAGAGTACTTATATATATATATTTTATTATTACTGTTTCTATTATAGGGCTCTTTCCTGTGCGTAAGTAGGAATTATGTCTTGATATCAATGGTTTATGGGCGTAATAACCAGGGTGTTATCCAGTGCTTTACCGTTGGGTAGCCTGTGTAAAAACTGGTGGTAAACAGAGGACTTATCCACATGGCCAACGGGTTCATTAAGGGGGTAAGTTTAACCCACAGCTTATCCACAGGTTAACCACTGGTTAGTCAGGCCTTTGTTGCATAAATAACTGAAAAATAAATACTTTTCGGCATGTTTTTTGTCGCAATCGCTTGGCTTGAATGGTGAATTCAAGTTAATATCCAAACGTGCTTCAAGCATTATCAAGTGCCTCGATTTACCACTGAACCAGTTCATCTCGGTAGAGAAAATCCAAGCAAAGCAAGAAACACGAATTATAATTAGCGTAGCAATTATGGGGGTATTGTGGGGGCCAAAATTTGGCAGAAGTGTCTTGATAGGCTTGAAGACGAACTATCTTCTCAGCAATTTAATACCTGGATAAGGCCTTTGCAGGCTACTGGTGATGGTGGCAACGTAAGGCTGCTGGCCCCAAATAGGTACATAAAGGATCAGGTTGACACTCAGTTCTTGAATAGAATTCGGGAGTTGCTAACTGAAAACGGTTCAGAATCTGTAGCGCTGGAAATCGGGAGCAGTGGCAGGCTTCCCGAGGTGAAATCTCAAGCATCTAATACCTTTGCGGCGCGCGAGCGTTTCTATCCGTTGTTGGATCTCAATAGAGCATTCACGTTCGATACCTTTGTGGAGGGTCGTTCTAATCAAATAGCCAGGGCCGCGGCGCTGCAGGTTTCAGAGAATATAGGTGGCTCTTCATATAATCCGTTGTTGCTCTATGGAGGCGTTGGGCTTGGCAAGACTCATCTGATGCATGCGGTTGGCAACTCCATCGCCGATCGTCACCCGAACTTGAAGGTGGCTTACATGTATTCGCAGCGATTTATGGAAGATATGGTTAGGGCGATCGAGCACGGCACCATGGGTGATTTCACTCAATACTACCGTTCAGTCGACGTGCTTTTAATGGATGATATCCAGTTTCTGGCAAAGGGCATGAAGACCCAAGAAGAATTCTTCCATGTATTCAATAGGTTACAGGAAGATGGAAGCCAGATCGTGTTGACCTGCGACCGCTACCCGAAGGAAATTGAAGGGTTGGAAGAGCGCCTGGAGAGCCGCTTTGTCTGGGGCATGACTGCCCCGGTCGAGCCTCCTGATTTGGAAACCCGGGTAGCCATCCTGCTGAAGAAAGCTGAGATCGACAAGGTGAACCTGCCGAGTGAATCTGCCTTTTTCATAGCGGAACGAATTAGATCAAACGTGAGGGAGCTGGAAGGTGCATTGAAGCGCGTCATTGCCAACTCGAACTTTACAGGCGAAGCAATCAGCAACGAGCAGGTTCGGGAGTCGCTTCGGGACTTGTTAGCGATCCAGGATCGACAGATCGGGGTGGATAACATACAGAAGACGGTCGCTGATTATTATAAAATTCGCCTTGGTGATCTCCACTCAAAAACACGGACCCGATCAATTGCCAGGCCAAGGCAGGTCGCGATGGCGTTGGCAAAAGAGCTGACTAATCATAGCTTGCCGGAGATAGGCAACGCTTTTGGTGGTAGGGATCACACCACGGTTCTTCACGCGTGTCGCAAGATCGAAGAACTCAAGGAAAGTAACCGGGACATCAGGGAGGATTACAATAACCTCCTACGATTGTTAACGACCTGAGTGCAGCCTTGGTGAAGTTGTTGAGCAGGTTGATGTCATTGGATGTCGAATGAAATTTACGATTGCTAGAGAAAAACTGCTCGATCCATTACAGCTGACCAGCGGTGTGGTTGAGCGTCGTCAAACGAGCCCGGTTCTTGCAAATCTCCTGCTTAGCCTGGAGCAGGATAGGTTGGTCATTACGGGTACCGATCAGGAAGTTGAACTTACCGTAGTAATCGCTGATGTTGTAGTTGATTCTCCCGGTGAAGTGACTGTGCCGGCTCGGAAACTACTCGATATCTGCAAAAGCCTTCCTGATGGAGCGAAGATGTCTGCTAACCTCGAGGGCAACCGCGTTGCAGTTGATAGTGGACGGTTCAACTCCTTTCTCGCGACATTGCCTGTTAGTGATTTCCCTAATATTGAGACCGGCGGCTATGAAGTATCGATAGCTCTGTCAGTTCAGGATCTAACAAGGTTATTACAGCGCACCAGTTTTGCGATGGCACAACAGGACGTTCGCTATTTTTTTAACGGCGTATTGTTGGAGGTCCTGGACGGAGTGGTGAGGTTTGTTGCGACCAATGGCCAAAGACTTGCGACGAGTTTTGTCAGTACCGGTGCCGAGGGTAGTCACCAGTTCATCATTCCGAGAAAGGGCGTGGTAGAGTTGGTTCGGGTTCTTGATGAAAACTCGGAAGAACCGGTAACGCTTAATTTCACAGCGAATCATATGCAGCTAGACCGTGGCGATGTTAGGCTGATTACTAAACTGATTGACGCAACTTATCCGGACTATTCAAGGGCGATCCCGAGTGGGGGTGATAAAGTAGTCATCGCTGATCGGCGGCTATTGAAGGAAGCGTTATCCAGGACAGCGATTTTGTCGAATGAGCTATACAGGAATGTCAGGTTGATGTTGCGTGCCGGGAAGTTGGATATGCACGCCAACAACCCGCTACAGGAAGAGGCAGAAGAAACTGTTATGGTGGAATACGAAGGAGACAATCTCGATATTGGCTTCAACGTTAGCTACCTGATTGAGGCGTTATCATCCATGAAGGGCGATACAGTCAGAATGACATTTAGCGACCCGGGTAGCGCCTGCTTATTGGAAGACCTGGATGAAGCTGAGTCGTTGTATGTGATTAGCCCGATGGTATTGTAACGAGATATATTAGATAGTGAGCGCTCGCTTACTTTTTAGATACGGTGGAATAAGAGTATGAAGTTTTCAGTTAACCGTGAGCTATTGCTGAAGCCTCTTCAGCAGGTGGCAGGCGTCGTAGAACGGCGACAAACATTACCAGTATTATCGAACTTGTTATTGCAGGTTAACGGTAACCAGCTATCCATGACGGGTACCGATCTGGAAGTAGAACTGATTGGGCGGCTTGAGGTTGATACGCCAGAAAATGGCGAGATTACCGTTCCGGCGCGAAAGTTAGTCGACATCTGTCGTGAAATACCCGAGAAAGCAGATATCGAGTTTTCGCTGAATGAAAACCGGCTGCAAATACGGTCTGGTAGATTTAGGTCAACTTTATCGACACTGCCGGCCGTTGATTTTCCTTCAGTGGATCAATCTAGTCCTGAGATGACAGCCGATTTGGACAGTAAGTCCTTTAAAAAGCTGCTTGACCAGACGGCCTTTGCCATGGCGCAGCAGGATGTTCGTTACTTTCTTAATGGAATGCTAATAGAACTCGGAAATAATCACGTCCGTACGGTAGCAACTGATGGGCATCGATTAGCCATGAGTGACCTGGAGCAGGAGGGAATTGATGGCCCTGCAAAGCAGGTTATTGTGCCACGCAAAGGCGTCATAGAAATCCAGCGCTTGCTCCAGGAAGTCGAGGATAGGGTGGCTGTTTCAATTGGCAATAGTCATCTCTGTGCGACGTCCGCTATGTTTTCGTTGACCACCAAGTTAGTGGATGGCAAGTTCCCGGACTATGACAGGGTGATACCAAAAGATGGAGACAAGGTTGTTCTCGCGGAAAAGCAGGAGCTTCGACAGGCGCTAAGTCGAACGGCTATTCTCTCTAATGAAAAATTCCGCGGTATTCGCGTCTCAATCTCAACAGGTCAGCTCCAGCTTTCCGCTAATAACCCCGAACAAGAGGAGGCGGAAGAAACTGTTTCTGTTGATTATCAGGGAGACAGCCTTGAAGTAGGCTTCAATGTCAGTTATCTACAGGACGTGCTTGGTGTTATTGGTAACGATAAAGTCAGGTTGACCCTGCACGACGCCAACAGCAGTGCCGTCATTGAAGACCCGGAACGCGAAGATGCAGTCTACGTAGTCATGCCTATGAAGTTATGAGCCTGAAATGGCTCGAAGCCAGGCATTTCAGAAACCTCACTCACATCTCGGTAGATCTCGACCCTGGCTTGAACCTCTTTTTCGGTGATAATGGGAGTGGCAAAACCAGCCTCCTCGAATCCAGCTATTTTCTTTCCACTGCCAGGTCCTTTCGCGACACGGGCCTTGACCCTGTTATCCAGCGCGGAGCCCTGGATTGTCTTTTGCGCGGCAAAGTGCAGACAGGGGATATGGAGCATCACATCGGCATCAGTCGCGACCGTGGCGGTAGCCGGGAAATTAAAATTAATAGTGAAGCAACAAGAAAATCCTCCGAGTTGGCAAGATTACTGCCGGCGCTGATTTTGGGGCCGCATTCTGTGGACTTGCTAATCGGTTCACCAACACTGCGTCGTCGGTTTCTGAACTGGGGATTGTTTCACGTGAAACCAGGGCCTGTGAGTTCTGATCGATCAAGTACCAGCGTTACGGCAACAGGTAGTTCATCGACCGATTTTCCAGCGAATTGGGAGGAGGCGAACCGCTGCCTTCGCCAACGGAATCTGCTACTCCGGCGATATACAGCTAATTCTCAGGCGGGGAACACGAAGGAACTGGAAACCTGGTCTGCTCGCCTGGCTAGCTATGCGAACCAGATTGATCGGCAAAGGGCGCAGTATGTTGAATTGTACCGGCCCTTATTCACCGAAATTGTCCAGCAACTGGCGGGCATTGATGGGGTGATGTTCGATTACTACCGTGGCTGGCACCGGGAGACTGATCTTTTGGATATTTACCTAAAAGAGGCTGATCTTGACCAAAAAAGAGGCTTTACACAGAAGGGATTTCAGCGCGCAGATGTTAGAATAACGGTATCAGGACAGCCAGCTTCCAAAGTCTGTTCGCGAGGGGAACTCAAATCGCTAGTGTGGGCGATGATTTTGGCGCAGGGAGCACTGGCTAGCGATACTAGCACCTCGGAAGGGGCCAGGGGAACACTCTACCTGATCGATGATTTGGCATCTGAATTCGATGAGGAGCATCGAAGGCGGGTATGCAAGTTTCTTGTAGAAACGGGGCAACAGGTATTGCTTACTGGCGTAGAGGAAAAGTCTCTGCTGGCCGCGTGTAAGAATCAGTATGGTCGCTTGTTTCACGTGAAACATGGTGAAGTAGAAGTACAGGAGCATTAAATGACAGATAATAAATCTTACGACTCCGCCAGTATTAAGGTTTTAAAGGGCCTGGATGCGGTTAGAAAGCGGCCGGGTATGTATATCGGAGATACCGACGATGGCACCGGTTTGCACCATATGGTCCAGGAGTTAGTCGACAACTCCATTGACGAGGCGCTGGAGGGGCATTGCTCGGATATCAAGGTTTTGATTCACCCGGACGAGTCCATTACTGTTTCTGACGATGGGCGGGGAATACCCACCGATATTCACGAGGAAGAGGGTAAGTCAGCCGCTGAAGTTATTATGACGGTCCTGCACGCGGGCGGAAAGTTTGATGACAGCAACTATAAGGTATCCGGCGGTCTTCATGGCGTTGGTGTCTCGGTCGTTAACGCCTTGTCCTCTGAGCTCAAACTGACGATTTGGCGTGATGGTAAGATATGGGAACAGACCTATCACGATGGTGTTCCCGATTTTCCACTTCAGGTTGTTGGTGAAACCAATGAAACAGGCACCAGCTGTCGATTCAAGCCATCACCCGAGACCTTTAGCAACATAGAATTCCATTATGACATCCTGGCCAAAAGGCTCAGGGAGCTGTCGTTTCTAAATTCGGGTGTATCGATCCAGTTGACCGATGAGCGCAGCGGTAAGCATGAAAAATTTAGTTACGATGGTGGATTACGAACTTTTGTCGAATTCCTGAACACCAACAAAACGCCGATCAATGATATTTTTCATTTTGCAGTAGACCGCGAAGATGGGACAGGTGTAGAGGTCGCGCTCCAATGGAACGACTCTTATCAGGAAACTGTATTGGCCTATACGAACAATATTCCTCAGAGTGATGGTGGTACTCACCTTGCCGGTTTTAGAGGTGCGCTAACCCGAAGTCTAAATAACTATATTGAGCGTGAAGGTTTTGCAAAGAAGTCTGATATCAATGCAACTGGGGATGACGCCCGTGAGGGACTAACCGCGATAATATCGGTGAAGGTGCCAGACCCCAAGTTTTCCTCTCAAACCAAAGAGAAACTGGTGTCCTCAGAAGTAAAGACTGCCGTAGAGCAGGAGATGGGCAGCTATTTTTCAGAGTATTTGCTTGAGAAACCGCAGGAATCAAAAGCCATTGTGCAAAAGATGATCGACGCCGCCAGGGCCCGCGAAGCGGCGCGTAAGGCCAGAGAGATGACCCGGCGTAAGGGGGCGCTCGACATCGCGGGGTTACCCGGCAAATTGGCAGACTGCCAGGAGAAAGACCCTGCAAACTCAGAAATTTACCTGGTGGAGGGTGATTCAGCCGGAGGCTCTGCGAAGCAAGGTCGGGACAGGAAAAACCAGGCGATATTGCCGTTAAAAGGCAAGATTTTGAATGTTGAAAAGGCCAGATTCGACAAGATGTTGTCGTCTGTCGAGGTGGGAACACTGATTACGGCATTAGGGTGTGGAATTGGAAGAGATGAATTCGACCCAGACAAACTCAGGTATCACAGAATCATCATCATGACGGACGCCGATGTCGATGGCGCACATATCCGTACGTTGCTTCTTACTTTTTTCTTCAGGCATATGCCGGAACTCATCGAACGCGGACACCTGCTGATCGCGCAACCCCCGTTGTACAAAATGAAGCGTGGTAAATCAGAGCGATATATTAAGGACGAAGGAGAGCTAACTCGGTACCTTCTGGAAGTGGCACTTGAGGATGCCAGCCTTGATCGAGGTAATGGTGAAGTAGTGAGTGGTGAAGAACTTCGAGACCTTGCCGAACGCTACTACACAATTCAGACCATGATGAAGCGACTGGATCGGGTATATCCTCTCCCAGTCCTTGGAGAGATGATCCTCTTACCCCGGCTTAAATCGGCTCAATTAGGAGAAGAGACGGCAGTACAGGCGTGGACCGAAAAACTGGAAACCAAACTTTCATTGTTTAATACCCCACGAATTCAATATGAGGTTACGGTTCAGGAAGACAAAGACAGACGTCTTTATTATCCACACGTAACTACCGTACGAAACGGCGTTCAGCGTCATTACGTGCTTAATCGGGATTACTTTGCGTCGGCTGACTACCAGGCCTTTGCAGATTTCCAGGAACGAACTACTGACCTTATTCAAGAAAATGGGCAAGTCCGAAAAGGCGAAAAATCTGAAAATGTGCCTGGACTTGCTGATGCGCTGGCCTGGTTGCAAACGGAAGCACTAAGGGGACAAACTCGCCAAAGATACAAAGGGCTAGGTGAGATGAATCCTGATCAGCTCTGGGAAACGACGATGGATCCTGATAGCAGAACAATGCTCCGGGTGACTATTGAAGATGCGATTGCGGCGGACCAGGTGTTTACTACTCTAATGGGTGACCAGGTTGAACCGCGGCGGGAGTTTATAGAGCAAAATGCGTTAGCCGTTGCTAACCTTGACGTGTAGTGTGATAACTGCAATTTGATATCAGGATGTCATATCCCGCGCGAACGCGAGCAAGTCACTGAATATGTATTCATGATTGGGGCGTAGTTGCTGGGTCGCGATGCCGTTTCCAGTGAGTACCAGAATACCAGTGCAGCCGGCTGATGCTGCTGCTCCAAGATCTTTAAGAGAGTCACCGACATAGCAACCTTCCTTTAGGTCCAACCGGTGGATGGTTGCCAGATCTTCCAACATCCCGGGGTTTGGTTTACGACACCAGCAATTCTCGTTTGGATGATGCGGGCAAATTTTGATATCAACAATCCTGCCACCTGCCGTTTCAACTTCATGAACCAGTTTCTTATGAATGCGATCCAGGGCATCGAGCGTCAATTTACCTCGAGCGATACCCGCCTGGTTGGTGGCAATATAGACATCGATATTGTTCGACGTAAGCAGCGCGATAGCTTCCAGGGACCCTGCAATCGGCACCCATTCATCGGCGGACTTGATATAGTCCTCCGAGTCCTCGTTGATGACACCATCCCGATCTAGAATAACGAAAGAAGCCATAACTGAACTCCATTGAGCAATATGATTATTGTAGGAGCGAGAAATCAGCAACTTCGAGGAATTGTTGTCTTAGCTTCTGCAGAAGTCCCAGGCGGTTTTTCCTCACACTTTCATCTTCCGCCATAACCATCACCTCATCGAAGAAGTGATCAATCGGCTCCTGAAGCACCGCTAGCTTCTCTAGTTTTGCTCCGGCTCCCTTACTCTTGCTGAGATCCAGTTCGGTTAGCGCGCGGCCTAGCTCAATCTCAGCTTCATTGGTTGCAACGGTAGCGTCGAAACTACTGGCAAGATCACTCGGTCCGGCCTTCTTGAGAAAGTTTGTTACCCGCTTGTTAGCGGCGATGATGCTTCTCGCCGCTGGACCATTGCGAAAAGACTGCAGCG
This sequence comes from Gammaproteobacteria bacterium, assembly GCA_018645845.1. Lineage (GTDB taxonomy): Bacteria > Pseudomonadota > Gammaproteobacteria > Pseudomonadales > Azotimanducaceae > UBA9659. The sequence continues at coordinate 9,308 of JABGVY010000232.1, forward strand.
TTCGAACAACATCGTCAATCCCTAACAGATTCACAGAGGTGCTAGAGTTGTTTATCGCTGCGTCAACCACATCGCCTGGGATGCCCTGTTCCTGATAGTAGCTGGTTAACCTTTCGACGATGTAATTGGAAACATTGGCGGTCTCAAAACCCCTTCCATAAAGCCTGCAGGCCTCGCTAAGGCAGTCATTCAGGGGAATATCTAGCTGGTTTTCTACGCAGATTCGTATGACGCCGAGGGATTGGCGGCGCAGTGCAAACGGATCCCGAGAACCGGTTGGCGGTTGGTTGATGCCAAAGATCCCAATCAGACTGTCGATCTTATCGGCAAGCGCGACACATGAAGCCACATCAGAGTCGGGCAAGATACCACCACTTTGTGTTGGCCTGTAGTGCTGGGCGATGGCAACGCAGACTTCCTCTGCTTCGTTGTCATGCCTGGCGTAGTAACTACCCATCGTTCCCTGAAGGTCAGGAAACTCGCCGACCATATCACTGACCAAATCTGCTTTGCAGAGCTTGCCCGCCCGCTTGGCAGATTCGTTGTCTGAACCAAGTTGCACCGCTATGTAGGCAGCCAGCGAAGCTATTCGATGGCACTTCTCTGCATAGGTACCAAGGTCTGCCTGGAAAACAACGTTCTCTAGCCGTGTAAATTTCTCCTCCAAGGAGGTTCGAGTATCCTGCTCAAAGAAAAACGCTGCATCCGCAAGACGAGGCCTTATGACCCGTTCGTTGCCAGCAACGACCTGTGAACTGTCGAGACTTTCAATGTTGGAAATAGTGATAAACCTGGGAACAAGCTTGCCGTTGTTATCCATTAGATGGAAATAACGCTGGTGTTCTTTCATTGCTGAAACCAACGCTTCTGGCGGCACGCTCAAGAATGAGCTGTCGAATCCTCCGGCGAGCGCCCTTGGCCATTCTACAAGCGACGTGACTTCATTCAGTAAATCCTCATCGACTTCCAGATGGGATTTTTCCTGGGTGGCGAGTTTTACAACTTGCTCCCGGATGAGATTCTTTCGTTCGGTAAAGTCAGCCAAGACGTAGTTCTTCCTGCACAACTCTACATAATCGTTAGCACTAGTGATCTCAAACTGTCCACCAGACATGAATCGATGGCCAGAGCTTGTGTTACTGGCTTTTTTTCCCAGAAGTTGAATGGGAATGATCGAGCTTCCGTACAGGCAAACGAGCCACTGTACCGGTCGAACGAACTCCAATCTGCTTTTACCCCAGCGCATTCTTCTGTCAACGGGCAAGCCGGTTAACGCCGACCCAAACAGGCCTTCTAACAGGGATGGTAAGTCAAGACCGCTTTTGATTGCCCGATAGACAAGATAGTCGCCCTTTTTAGTGGTGATAGTGTCGAGCTGTGATGGGTCGTTTACGTTGCAACCCCTCATGAACCCGGCCAGCGCTTTGGTTGGTGCCCCATCGTCATCAAACGCAGACTTAACTGCAGGTCCGCGCTTTTCAACATTCTGGTCTGGCTGTCGGTCCGCAAGATCATGAACCAGGATGCCAAGTCTTCTTGGGGTGGCGAAGCTTTCAACTCGTCCGTGTGACAACTCGGCCTGGTCGAGTCCTGCCGCGACGTTTTGTTGCAGCGCCTCACGGAGATTGTTCAGGGATTTGGGCGGAAGCTCTTCAGTACCGATCTCAAGTAACAGCGTATTAGTTGGCACGTTTGAGTTCCTTCTCTACAAATGCTCGGGTATCTTCGTCAGCCAGTGGAAAGCCGAGCGCCTGTCTTGAGTCAAAGTACCTTTGCGCAACCCCACGAGACAGGGCTCTTACTCTTAAAATAAACCTTTGACGCTCGGTGACCGAAATGGCGTGGCGAGAATCGAGAAGGTTGAAGGCATGGGATGCTTTCATGACGAATTCGTAAGCCGCGAGTGGTAAGTTGGCTTCCAGTAGACGTGTGGTCTCTTTCTCGCAAAAATCGAACTGGGCGAACAGGGCATCGACGTCTGCCAGGTCAAAATTAAAACAGGACATCTCTACCTCATACTGGTGATAGACGTCAGCGTAGCTAATTTTTTTATCGCCATTTTCGGTCCAGACAAGGTCTTTAAAGTCCTCTACGCCCTGAATGTAAAGCGCCAGTCGCTCCAGCCCGTAAGTGATTTCACCCATCACCGGATAGCACTCAAGTCCGCCGACCTGCTGGAAGTACGTAAACTGTGTGATTTCCATGCCATCCATCCAGACTTCCCAACCGAGGCCCCAGGCCCCCAGTGTTGGTGACTCCCAGTTGTCTTCAACGAACCTAATGTCATGGGTTTTGGTGTCAATTCCCAGATGTTCTAGTGAGGCAAGGTATAACTCCTGGAAATTTGGTGGTGAGGGCTTCATGACGACCTGATATTGGTAGTAGTACTGGTACCTGTTGGGATTCTTTCCATATCGGCCGTCTGTTGGTCGACGGCAGGGTTGAACATAAGCTGCCTGCCAGTTTTCAGGCCCAATAGCTCTCAAAAAAGTAGCTGGATGAAAGGTACCAGCGCCAACTTCCATATCGTAGGGTTGCATTAGCACACAGCCCTGCTCGGACCAGAAAGTTTGTAGGGAAAGGATAAGGTTCTGGAAGTTCATTAGCGTTCTCATGGTAACAATTTGGTTGCAAGGAGCTGTCCCGAGCAAAAAAGGCCGTAAGTATACCTCGGTGCTCCGAAATCAGATAACCTCCTGATCATGGCGAATGAAATCAAAAGATGTGGCTGGTGTGTTGGGGATGGATTGTATGAAAGGTATCACGACGAGGAATGGGGCTCGCCGACTTATAATGACCAGCAGCTATTTGAGTTCCTTCTGCTTGAAGGAGCTCAGGCAGGCCTATCTTGGATAACAATTCTCAGGAAGCGCGAGGGTTATCGTCAAGCATTCGATGGCTTTGACCCTGAAAAAATGGCGAGATATCGACCCGCTCGAATCAACAAGCTACTTCAGAACCCGGAAATAGTGCGCAATAGACTCAAAGTGGAAAGCGCGGTGTCGAACGCCAGGTTATTTCTGGACATAAGGGAGCGAACAGGTAGTTTCTCGGACTATGTCTGGCAGTTCATGGATCATCAACCCAGGCAAAACCGTTTTCGGTCCATGAAACAGGTTCCAGCAACGACACTTGAGTCGGACAAAATGTCCAGGACGATGAAAAAGGATGGATTCAAGTTCGTGGGCTCGACGATCTGTTATGCCTATATGCAGGCGACCGGGATGGTCAATGATCACCTTGTGAGCTGTTTCAGGCATAAGGAATGCTGTCGGTTGTCAAATTGACGGCCTCACTGGTACAAATTCTCCTCTACCTTTTGAGCCTGTTGCCACGAAAATTCTCTCAGCGCCTGGGTACCCTTGCTGGAATGCTAAATGCTAAGTTGAATTCCCGCTCAGCCCGGGTTACCAGGGCAAACGTCGATCTCTGTCTAACGCCTCAAGCGGGCAATTCAGCAGACAATGATAAGTTCTCGACACAGAGTCTGATTGAAACCGGCAAGACGCTGATGGAAACACCTGCGGTCTGGCTGGGAGATATTGAACGAATCGATGGGTGGATACAGGTAGTGCACAATGAGGCTTTGCTACGGGAACATCTGAACGACTCTACTGGACTCCTAGTACTACTGCCGCATATGGGTAACTGGGAACTTTTCAACGTTTTCTACCGTCGATACGGTCAGATGACGGCGCTATACCAACCACCCAGGCAGGATTACATGCAAAAAGTGATGCAGAAAGTGCGGGTGCGACATGGTAATCATATGGTGCCAACAACACGGTCCGGTCTTAAGCAGTTGTACAAAACACTGCGTGAGGGTGGAACCGCAGTGATCCTACCTGACCAGGTACCCGCCACAGGCCAATTTGTACCGTTCTTCGGACAGCCAGCGTTAACCGATGTGCTGGCTAGCAGGCTCCTTAAGAAAACGGGCGCAAAAGTACTAGGGATTGCGATGGTACGAAGTGACGAAGGACTCTTTGACGCCCATGTTCTTGCGCCTGATTCATCAATCTATGAAGCCGATGAAGTAACCTCCATCAGGGCGGTAAACGACCTAATGCAGACCTGCGCCGAAATTGCGCCAAAGCAATATCAGTGGGAATACAAACGGTTCAGGGAGAGGCCCGCTGGATCGAAGAAAATTTACCGTTTCAATAAGCCATCGGGTGTTCATTAATGGCAGTCGCTAACCAATGGATTTACGAGCAATAATGAAGGCTCGACCTGCTAGCGGGTCATCTCGGTTTGTATTGTGACTCTCGTCTTTAAAAGCGAGTATCTCGCAGTCTGGCACGAATGACTCGAGCTCCTTGGGCTGCAGCAGGAATGAGGGGTTGCTAGGTCCCATATTGATCTGTTTTTCCGCTGTGAAAGTCTGGTAGCAAATGAGTCCCCCTGGACGTGTTGCACCCAGGATTGCCGGTGGCAGGGATCTGTCCAGGTAATGACTGGTGATAACAAGGTCGTAGCGTTCCATCGGTAGTGCTTCAGCAGTGATATCGATGACTCGTGTATGAATGTTCAGCCCATGTGAGTCTGCTCGTTTAGCCAGATGGCTGACAGCAACTTGCGATATATCCCAGGCATCGACTTCAAGCCCCCTTGCGGCTAGAAACAGGCTGTTCGCGCCAAGACCACATGCCAGGTCAAGCGCTATTCCTAGAGTAGGAAGAATATTGTCGTTGTCAGTGAGTACAGCGGCAGGCGGTCCAGCAAGCTGGTCTTTTGAATAGATTCGATTCCACTTGTCTCGTACGTCGTTCATTGGAACTCTGGTTTGAGGGACATTATATTGCGCACTGGAAAGCGTTGCCGGGAATTACTTCCTCCAGAACTACTTTCTCCAGAACATGGGCGAAAAAAGTACCAGCAGTGTGAAAATTTCGAGTCGCCCAAGGGCCATCGTGAAACAGAGCAGGATCTTGGCGGCGTCGGATATATCGGCGTAATGTAGAGCGACCGTTCCGAGCCCTGGACCGAGATTATTGATCGTAGCACCAACGGCAGAAAAGGCCGTCACAAAGTCCAGACCGGTCATGATCAGCGCAAGCTGCATGAATAGAAATACGATCACGTAGATCGAAAAAAATCCCCAGACCGCTTCTATGATCTGGCTTGAAACCTGTCGATGGTTAACTTTTACTGGAAAAACGGCATTGGGGTGAATCAGCCGGTGTACTTCACGTAGCCCCTGCTTGCAGATCAACATAACCCGGATGACCTTCATACCTCCACCGGTAGATCCGGCACAGGCGCCCGTGAAAGCGCCGAAAAAAATCAGGTAAGGCAGCATGTTTGGCCATGCGGCAAAATCCGTGGTCGAAAATCCCGTGGTTGTAAATATTGACACAACCTCAAACAACCCGAATCGAATTGCCTGGCCGAATGTGTGGGTTTGCTCGAACCAAAGTACTCCGGTCACCGCCACGGTGGCCGTGAACAGGATAGAGAGATAAAACTTCACCTCATCATCCCGGAAGTAATGCAGGATTGACCTTTCTTTGAATGAAAAGAAGTGCAAGCTAAAGTTTATCCCCGCCAGAATCATAAAGAAGATGGCGATGGCTTCGATAGCCCACGAATCGAAATAGCCAATCGAGGCATCGTGAGTAGAAAACCCTCCTATCGCGATAGTTGAGAAGCTATGGCAGACGGCGTCAAAGCCGCTCATGCCGGCGCCCCAGTAGGCAATTGCGCAGACACAGGTAAGGCCAAGATAGATCGACCAGAGAGCAATTGCAGTTTCTTTAATCCGGGGGGTCAGCTTGGAATCTTTAACCGGCCCGGGTGTTTCTGCCCGGTAAAGCTGCATTCCACCGATCCCCAGCATGGGTAAGATCGCGACGGCGAGAACAATGATTCCCATCCCGCCCAGCCACTGAAGTTGTTGTCTGTAATAAAGGATCGACTTCGGTAGTGCATCCAGTCCTGCAATAACGGTAGCGCCTGTCGTCGTGAGCCCCGAGAAAGATTCGAATAGCGCGTCAGGAATAGAGAGCCCAAGCCCATCTTTGTCAATAAATGGTAGCGCACCAAAAGCGCCGAGAGCGATGTAAAATAACACCGTCACCAGGAAGCCATCCTTGATGCGCATGTCTGCCTGATTCCTGAAAAACATCAGCCACAGGAAAAACCCAACGACAAAGGTAATAACAAATGCCTTGGTGAAGATATCTGTCACGCCATCCTGGTAAATGAGTGAAACAAAAACAGGGGGTAGCATCGTCAGGCTGAACATCATCAGTAGGATGCCTACAATTCTTATGGCGATTTGTATATGCATGCTTTACTTAGAAGAAACTGAGTGGAGCCTGAAAAAGCTTCTCCACATCTTTAATACGTTCCTTGTCGACCAGGAAAAGCACAACATGGTCACCAGACTCTACAACAATGTCGTCGTGGGCTATAACGACCTCATCCCCCCTTACAATAGCGCCGATGTTAGTCCCCGGTGGCAGGTCGATATCCTCGATTTTTCGGCCGATTAGCTTCGAGCTCAATTCATCGCCGTGGGCGATGGCCTCGATGGCTTCCGCAGCACCACGCCTTAGCGAATGCACTCTGGCGATGTCGCCGCGCCTAATGTGAGTCAGGATAGATCCAAGGGTTGCCTGCTGGGGACTGATTACGGTATCAATGGTTCCCCCTTCAATAAGGTCAACATACGCGGCGTTATTGATCAGGGTAATAACCTTCCTGGCCCCCAGGCTCTTTGCCAGCATAGATGACATGATGTTGGCTTCGTCGTCATTAGTCACCGCACAAAAAACATCTGTTTCTTCGATGTTCTCTTCCAATAGTAAATCCCGATCAGAAGCGTCGCCCGACAAAACTATCGTTCGGTCCAGTGTTTCTGAAAGTTCGTAGCATCGTTGCCTACTGTGTTCAATTATCCGGACGCCGTATCTACCCTCAATGGTACGGGCCAGATGCTCCCCGATATGACCGCCTCCAGCGATTACTACTCGTTTATTGGGTTTTTCGACACGACGCATTTCGGACATGACGTTCTTGATGTCCTTGCTGGCTGCGATAAAGAAGACTTCATCATCTGCTTCGATAACAGTGTTGCCCTTTGGAATGATGGCCCTGTTCTTGCGAAAGATTGCGGCGACGCGTGTATCTACCGTAGGAATGTGTTGACGAAGATAACGCAGTTCCTGGTCGACAAGGGGCCCGCCGTAATAAGCTTTGATGCCTACCAATTGTGCCTGGCCTTCTGCGAAATCCATGACCTGCAATGCACCGGGATTATCAATGAGCCGCCTGATGTCGTGCGTTACAATCGCCTCGGGGTTGACGATAACGTCAACTGGCATACCATCGTTGCGGAAAATTCCGTCATCTCTTATATAGGCGGAGGAGCGAATTCGGGCTATTTTTGTCGGCGTGTTGAAGACGGTGTAGGCAACCTGGCAAGCTACCATGTTGATCTCATCACTGTTCGTCACAGCGATCAGCATATCTGCATCTTCGGCGCCAGCCTGACGCAGGATATCTGGATGAGAAGCCATGCCCCGAACGGTTCGAATATCGAACCTGTCCTGTAGTTCTCTCAGTCGATCGCTATTAGTGTCGACGATAGTGATGTCGCTCGCTTCCTGAGTCAGGTTCTGAGCAAGATTGCTGCCTACTTCACCGGCTCCAAGAATGATGATCTTCATGTAGCCACCTTACGAATACCAGCGTAGTAGAAACCGTCATGTTCGTGGGCTGTTGGCAGGAATTGCAGGCCGTATTGTGTTGCGATCAGCATACTGCCTTCACTACATCCCGGGTGATTAAGTGGTATGAGCTGTTTACTGGCGTCTCCTTTAATAAAATCAGCGATGACCTTGTCGTTCTCCTGGCGAAGAATGGAACAGGTCGAATAGAGCATTTCACCGCCGATTGTGAGCAAGTCGAAAGCCTTGGCTAAAAGTCCTTGCTGAATAGATGAGAGCTTATCAACATCCGATTTCGTGCGCAGCAACTTAATGTCAGGATGTCTCCGAATGATGCCGGTTGCAGAACAGGGTGCATCTACCAGAATACGATCAAATTTGCTTTCGGTTGTATATTGCTCGAACGATTGTGTGACTACGTCAGCTTGTAGGGAAAGACGCTCAAGGTTTTCGGTTATAAGGTGAATCCTTTTCCTGTCCCGGTCAATTGAAGTGAGCTTTATGCCGGGTTCGTTTTCCAGCAGATGGCAAGTCTTGCCGCCGGGCGCGGCGCAAGCGTCAATGACCGAGAGGCCAGGTTCAAGGTTCATTAATCCGGGTGCTAACTGTGGCGCTTCGTCCTGGACAGACACTACGCCATCCCTAAAGCCAGGTAACGCCTCGACAGGCATGGCCTTGCCAAGTATCACCGCTGATTGCGCGAAGACGCCAGCTCGCGCCTCAATGTTCTCGTTTGCTAACCTGGCAAGGTATTGTTCTCTGGTCATTTTCGACAAGTTAACCCTTAGCGTCATTGGAGGCTGATTGTTGTTGTGCTCGAAAATTTCCGGGTGGTCGGGCCAGTCAGTTCTAATCAGGTCGATTAGCCATTGCGGATGGTTCAATCGAGCTTCATCTGATTGCATCATCTGTTGCTTCAGGGTATCCGCTTCACGACCGTAACGTCTGAGTACAGCGTTCACCAGGCCTTTGGCCCAGGGCTTGCCAAGTTTGATTACTGATTCGACAGCATGGTTAACCGAAGCGTGCTGAGGACGACGAAGATGGTCAATACTGTATAGGCCCGCGAGCAGAATCAGCCAAAGATCCAGGTGTTTCTCGGGTAGCGGTTTGTCCAGTAGCGCTTCTGTCACACGATCGTAATAGAACCAGTGCCGAGTCACGCCATAACAAATTTGTTGGGCAATGGGGCTTGTGTTTTCCAGACAGTCACCGAGATGACGGTCTTCTTCCACCATCCGGGACAGGGCCTTTGCGACTTCGAGGTATTCACTCATCCGACTTTTTCTTTGAATGTTGAGCCAATCTCAAATGTATCGGTCCAACCGTTTAGCATATCTGCGCCTGACAAGATCGCTCCTTTCCCTATTGGAAGCTGGATTTTTTCAATCAGGTAGGCCTGATCACCACATCCCACCGTTAAACCTTTTGAGGATAACTCAAGAATGGTACCCGGCTCGCAAAGACTGGTTGTGACTATCCGGCCTGAATGGATCTTGACCCGAGTGGTATCAAGAAAAGTAAAGGCGACAGGGTCGGGGTTGAAAGCGCGAACAACTCGATCGACCTGCTGCGCATCCTGCTGCCAGTCAATCATGGCTTCTGATTTCTGTATTTTGTGGGCGTAGGTCGCTGCATCGTTGTCCTGTGGTTCTTGCTTGGTCGTTCTCTCGTCTACAAACTTGAGGGTTTCCAGTAGAAGTGGTTGCCCAATGTTCGTAAATTTGTTGAGCAGGTCCGCCGTGGTATCAAGGGACGAAATAGGTACGACAGACTTTGCGAGCATGTCCCCTGTGTCCAGTCCCGCGTCCATTCGTATCAGGGTGACGCCGGATTCTTTGTCACCTGCAAGAATGGCGCGCTGAATCGGCGCCGCACCCCGCCACCTTGGCAAGATAGAGGCATGGATATTGATACATCCAAGCTTTGGATGCGCCAGTACGTCGGGTTTAAGGATCTGACCGAAGGCCACGACGAGCATCAGATCACACTCCAAGTGTTTAATATCATTGAGTGCTAATCTTGTAGGCTGTATCACCAATAGCTTGGCTTGCTCTGCGAGCTGTTTAACGGGGCTAGGCCGCAATTTCTTGCCGCGTTTACCCGGCTTATCCGGCTGGGTAATAACGCCAACAATGTCGTGCTCGCTCTCGACCAGAGACTCAAGGAAGCCCGCGGCGAACTCGGGTGTGCCGGCAAATAGTATTTTCAAGTTAGGTCAAGCCTGTTCTCAATTTCGGTTAAGCTCTCTGTTTCTGGAGCTTCTGAAGCTTTTTACGAATGAGCTGTCGCTTTGTGCTGGACAGGTAGTCGACGAAGAGTTTTCCCTCAAGATGATCTATTTCGTGCTGTATGCAGACGGCCAGTAAATCAACTGCTTCCATGCTGAATGGTTCACCATCTCGACCTATGGCTTCGAACTGAATCTGCTGGTATCGGTCCACTGGTTCATAAAACCCGGGGACTGACAAACATCCTTCATTGGTTTCAATTTCACCTTCTCCGGAAACAATAGTGGGGTTAATCAGGATAAGCGGTTGGTTGTTGGTTTCCGATATATCGATCACGATCAGTCGCTGGTGGAAGTTCACTTGTGTTGCCGCCAGGCCGATACCGGGTGCCTCATACATCGCGTCAAGCATCTGGTCGGCCAGGGCAACAATCTTTCCAGTCACTTCTTTTACAGGCTTTGCCACGGTTCGAAGACGGGGGTCGGGGAATTTTAAAATATCTAAGGGTGCCATATGGTTTTGCTATCTACCTCTAGTAAAAGAGCAACTTGTGCTGCTAAGATTATGATCACCTTGATAATTCAGGGAAAATTAACCCCGATGTTCGGGGTGTTACGTATGGGATATTGTACTCTTTTTACTGGTTGGATTCGCCTATGAAGATTCGCCTGGTATCGTCATTTGCTTTATTAATGCTGTTTCTTACAGGTTTCGCCTATGCCGATTCGGATGCAGGTGCAGAAGCGTCTTTGTTGCGTGAAGGACATCCTGATCAGTATTTGGTGAAAGAAGGCGATACCCTCTGGGGCATAGCGTCCAAATTCCTCAAAGAGCCCTGGCACTGGCCGGAAATCTGGTACGTTAATTCCACCATTAGTAACCCTCACCTGATTTATCCTGGGGACGAGATTTTCCTAAAGTATGTGGGCGGAAATCCGCAGATATCGCTAAAACGTGGCCCCGGGGAGAGAACCTACAGACTGAAACCAGAGCAGAGAGTTCGTGAGGGCGATCGATACGAAAAAATGGAGCCTGCCGTCAGGGTGTCTCCGCTCGAAAGCGCGATCCCGGCTATTCCTCTCGATGCTGTAGCCAGTTTAATGACAACAGGCCGAATAGTTGAACGGGATACACTTGCCCTTGCCCCAAGAATTCTAGCTGGAAAGCTTGAGTCCCTGGTGTTCGGTCCAGGCGACCGGTTTTATGCCAGGGGTGTATGGGACGAGGACACCTCTACCTACGGCATCTTCCGCGAAGGTGATGTTTATGTGGATCCCGAAACCAAGGAAATCCTTGGCTACGAAGCAGTTGAAGTTGGATTGGCTAAAGCATTAGCCCGAGAAGGGGATATTGTGACCTTCGAAATGAAAAGCGTGCAGAGCGATGTTCGTATTGGTGATCGGCTGATGGCGACGGAAGAGCGACGGGTTGAATCTACGTTTTACCCAACTCCACCGAACCAACAGGTTGAGGCGGTGATTATGGCTGTGCTTGGTGGTGTTACCCAGGTAGGTCGCAATGACGTCGTCGTGGTGAATCGCGGCCTCAACTCGGGTGTTGAAGTGGGTACCGTGCTAGCGATTGCGAAGAAAGGCGCATTGGTTCGTGATCATTTCGAGGGCGGTTATGTGCAGTTACCAACTGAACGTGCCGGCATCTTGATGATTTTTCGGTCCTTCGAAAAAATGGCTTATGGCCTGGTTCTGCAAACCACCGAGTCGCTGCGTGTGGGGGATTTCGTTCGTAATCCTTAGTGTTTTCGCACCATAGAACGAGCGGTTTTACCGGCAACGTATGCAGGCTTTCCCGCAGGGTCCAAAACTTTCTGACCTAGAATAGCGACTCCCTTCTGTCGCGAGCCATTTGTGAATCCTGACCTGCTTGCCTTGTGCCGACTATTGTCTAATCGGCCAAGGGAACTCACCAGACTTTTGAAGTCACGCTCTCCGCGTGATGTGCTCAATCAAGATACTTCGTTGATTGTTAATGACGCTCTTAAGCTGGAAGTTGAACAGGACGTCAATTGGCTCCTCGCGGAAGAACACCACCTTATCCTGTTGCAGGATGATGATTATCCTGCCTGTCTGAAACAGATACATGACCCACCTTTCTTCCTCTTCGGGGTAGGTGACCGAACCGTTCTTACACGCTACACAGATAGCGTTGCGATCGTTGGTGCGAGAAAAGCCAGTCAATATGCGTTGAAACAGGCGATGTCTATTGCTGAAACCCTTGGGCGATATTCGGTTTTAGTGGTGAGTGGTCTAGCCCTGGGAATTGATGCTGCAGCCCACGAGGGCGCGCTGGCAGCAGGCGAGGCGACGGTCGCGGTACTAGGTTCAGGCTGTGACCAGATTTATCCGAGACGCCATTGGCGGCTTGCCGCGCGAATTCAGGAAAACGGGCTGGTGCTGAGTGAATTTCCTCTGCGAACCTCTGCGCGACCGGCACATTTTCCGCGCCGTAACCGAATAGTGACGGGCTTAAGCAAGGCAACGATCGTTGTTGAGGCGGCACTAAAAAGCGGTTCTCTGATTTCTGCAAAACTCGCATTGGCGGAAGGTCGTGAAGTGATGGCTATGCCCGGACTTGTGACCAATCAACAGGCGCGTGGTTGTCATCAACTGATCAGGGAAGGAGCTTCGCTGGTTGAATCAGGTGAGGATGTTCTGAAGGAATTGGGCATTGGACCTGGAGATAGGCTCGACCTCTCTTTGGCAGACCGAGGCTTCACCCCCGAGCAGGAAAGGTTGCTGGGCTTGCTGGAGGCAGGGCCAGTGTCAATGGATGCGCTCTTATCAGAGCTTGAGCTTTCTATTGAGGATCTGACGGTAGCCATCGTAATGTTAGAGGTCATGGGATTGGTTCATTCTGAAGGTGGGCGATATCAGTCCACCCGGTAACGTTCGTCCAGGCAGTGGTAATGTTGAAAGCTGATAGTGACTAGGCTAACGTCCGTCTCTCGTAACTTTTGTTTCTTTATTGGAGTAAATATTATGGCGTTTGTAGCCATCTTGATGGGCTCAGATTCTGATTTACCTGTCATGCAATCGACCGTGGATGTACTGAAAAGTTTCGGCATTGAATATGAGGTGCGCATCACGTCAGCCCATCGAACACCCGAAGACACCAGGAGTTATGTGAGCGACGCCGATGCCCGGGGTTGTGCCGTGTTTATCGCAGCGGCTGGAATGGCTGCGCATCTCGCCGGGGCTGTGTCTGCACACACGCTAAGACCGGTTATCGGAGTACCGATTGATGCCGGGCCGATGCAGGGATTTGATGCTCTGTTGTCTACCGTTCAGATGCCTGGCGGGATTCCTGTTGCAGGTGTAGCGATAGGCAAAGCCGGGGCAAAGAATGCCGCCTACCTCGCGGTTCAGATCCTCGGTGTCTCGAGTGAGGCTTTGCATCGTGCCCTGATTGATGAACGACAAGCGAACGCAGAGGCAATCAGGCAGAAAAACACCGACTTGAATTTGTGAACGCCGTTGCCGGATGGCGGAGAAGCTTGATCTCAGCGTGTCTGGTTGATGATGGTGTCATCGCCTATCCAACAGAGGGCGTCTGGGGGTTGGGTTGCCTGCCAACATCTGCTCAGGCAGTTGCGCGAATCCTCGCACTCAAGGGGCGTAGTTGGGAGCAGGGACTATTATTGGTCGCGGCGGATATTAGCCAGTTTGAAGATTACCTGGTCGGATTAGACAACGATAGGCAAGGTGAGCTCGAGACCAACTGGCCTGGCCCTGTAACTTACTTAGTGCCGGATAATGGCGTTGCGCCATGGTGGGTGATTGGTAACAACACGACTGTTGGACTCAGGGTCAGCGATCACCCGGTCGTTCGCGCGCTATGTGAATCAACTGGTCCGCTAGTTTCTACTTCGGCCAACGTAACAGGACATCCAGCCGCTGTGACGTCCCTGCAGGTAAGGCAATATTTCGGAGCAAGGGTCGATCTCCTGGTACCTGGACAGCTTGGAAATTCAACCGGGCCGAGTGTTATCAAGCATCTGGTGTCAGGAGAGAAGATCAGATGAGGCGGTTCAGATTAGGCGTGCTGGGAAATCCGGTTGCTCACAGCAGATCTCCCGAGATTCATCAGCAGTTTGCCGCAGCAATGGGTATTTCACTGTCCTATGAAAAGGTGTTTGTGTCAGATGGCACATTCACCTCAGTGGCTAATGATTTCCTCGATTCGGGTTTTGGTTTCAACATTACTTTGCCCTGTAAACGGGACGCCTGGCAGTTTGTTGATGAAGCTAGTGAAGGGGCAAACCAGGCGGAGGCGGTCAATACGGTTTCCCGAACCAGAGATGGAAAGCTACGCGGTGATAATACTGATGGCCCTGGCCTGGTTAACGACCTGCTACAAAATCTAGGTTGGCCTGTTTATGACAGCAAGATACTGGTGATTGGAGCGGGGGGTGCAGTCAGCGGCGTTTTGGCGAGCTTGCTGGCTGAAGAGCCTGGGGTGCTGCATGTAACAAACCGAACGCCTACCAAAGCACAGCAATTGGAAAAAAAGTTTCCGGGTGCCACCGCGGTTGCGATTGAACGCCTTCAGGAAAGTTACGACCTGGTGATTAATGGAACCTCCGCAGGGTTATCTCACCAGGACCTGGAGATCCCTGGATCGGTCATTACTGGAAACACTCGCTGTTACGACATGATTTATGGTTCCGGCATTACTCGCTTTAATCAATGGTGTCAGAAACAGGCGGAATGTGACGTAGCCGATGGGTTGGGGATGTTGGTTGAGCAGGCAGCGCTTGCTTTCATGATCTGGTTCGGCGGACAGGTGAACACTGCGCCTGATACACAATCGGTGATAAACACTATTAGAAATAACTTAGATTAGGCGCCGGAAGATGATTAACCCGCTACTTGAGCACCATACGCTACCTCCTTTTAATAGCATTGCGCCCGAGCATATTGTGCCGGCTATTGAGACAATACTTAAAGCATTAAGGGTAGGTATCGAGGAGTTGCTGGAGACCAGACCCTACAGCTACGAGAGCGTCGTAAAAGCGCGGGAGAACCTTGAGGACAAGTTGCATCACGCATGGTCACCGATTTCACACTTGAACTCTGTCATGAACTCGGTTGAGCTCCGTGATGCGCATACCGCCTGTCTAGCAATGATTACAGACTACTATACGGAGGTTGGTCAGAACCGTTCTTTGTTTGAGGCTTATCAGGCGATTGCTGAGTCAGCTCAATACGATTCACTATCGCCGGCTGGCAGGAAAGTGATCGACAATGCGCTCAGGGATTTTCGCCTGTCCGGAATAGACCTGCCTGAATCAGAACAGGCCAGGTTCTCTGAGTTAGCGCGGGAAATTTCTGGTTTGAACAGTGTCTTTAATAACAATGTACTGGACGCGACCCAAGCCTGGCAGAAACTAATAACGGAAGAATCTGACCTGCCAGGTGTTCCACACAATGCGCTTGTCTCGATGCACCAAAATGCGGTCGACAAAGGGCTGCAGGGCTATCTTTTGACATTGGATGCGCCGTGTTATCTGGCAATCATGACCCATTGTGACGATAGAACGCTACGCCATGAGTTGTACACCGCTTTTGGAACGAGGGCGTCTAACTTTGGCCCCAACGCGGGTGAATTTGATAATTCTGATGTAATGCATGCTTTGCTGTCAGCGCGGCTGGAGCAGGCCAAACTGTTAGGTTTCAAGAATTATGCAGAGCTGTCGGTCGCACGCAAGATGGCTCGTTCCGCAGAGGAGGTACTGGGTTTTCTGAAGAATCTTGCGGAAAAATCTAGACCATTTGCCAGGAACGACTTTGAAACACTGGTGAGCTTCGCTGACAAAAATGGTGGTCCTGAGGATCTGAAGCCGTGGGATGTGCCTTACTACGCTGAGAAACTAAAGAAAGCTTCTTTTGACATCTCGGAAGAGGAACTCCGGCCCTACTTTCCCGCTCCAACTGTACTCAAGGGCATGTTTGAGGTTGTGCGTCGGTTGTTCGATATCGAAGTCGTCCCTTGTGATGGAATGTCTGTCTGGCACCAAGACGTGCTGACTTATGAAATCAGGAAAGATGGCGTGAGTATCGCCCGGTTTTACTTCGACCTTTACGCTCGGGCCAGTAAGCGTGGTGGCGCGTGGATGGATGATTGCCGGGTCAGGCGAGTTGACGCTTCAGGATCTCTGCAACTCCCGGTGGCCTACCTCACTTGCAATTTTGGTGGCCCCCTGGGTGATGACCCTGCCCTGCTCAGCCATAATGAAGTTGTGACACTTTTCCATGAGTTTGGCCACGGTCTGCATCATATGCTCACCAGAATTGATGCCGCAGCAGTTTCCGGCATTAATGGTGTCGCCTGGGATGCTGTCGAGTTGCCCAGCCAGTTTATGGAGAACTTTTGTTGGCAGGCGGAGTCACTTTTATTTATATCCGGACATTACGAAACGGGTGACCCGTTACCCGGAGATATGCTGGAGAAGCTGTTGAGGGCTAAAAGTTATAATGCAGCTATGATGATGGTCCGTCAGTTGGAATTCGGTCTGTTTGATTTCCGTTTACACGTCGAGTTTGACCCGGATGACCAAAAGCAGGTGCAGCACATACTGGATCAGGTCAGGCAGGACGTTGCCGTCGTCCTGCCTCCAGCAGAATA
>JABGVY010000230.1 GCA_018645845.1 Gammaproteobacteria bacterium
GCATGCCATCCCAATGCTGAAACGCGAGGGGGTACGGCTTGTTTCGGTGTCAGAAATGTTGAACCTCAGGCTCGCAGAGCGACAACTCGCCAGCTATTAAACCTTCAGTTATTGGGCGTGAAATCCCGGCAGAGAGCGATTGCCTCTTCCAGGTCCAGTGTACCTTCATAGATTGCGCGTCCGGTGATGACACCAGTAATACCACCGCTCAGTCGTTCACCTGCCTCGAGCAATGCCTGGATATCCTTAATATCAGTAACACCACCGGAGGCAATAATCGGCACATTGACCGATTCGGACAGCTCCTTTGTCGCATGCAGGTTAACCCCTCCCATCATGCCGTCTTTACCAATGTCGGTGTAGACAATTCCGTCAATACCATCACCTTCAAAAAGCCTCGCCAGGCTTTTCACAGAAATATCTGTCACTTCTTTCCAGCCATTGATAGCGACCATGCCATGCAGGCCATCCAACCCTACAATAATGTGCCCGGGGAAACGTTTACACATTTCACCGACAAATTCCGGCTCCTGGACAGCTTTCGTGCCGATGATCAGATAGTCGACGCCAGCATTAAGGTAGGATTCAATCACTTCCGCGTCTCGAATTCCGCCTCCTAATTGAATCGTTAGATTCGGATGATTCTTCGCGATCGTGTTGATGGCATCTGCATTTCTTGGCCTGCCATCGAAAGCACCATCAAGGTCGACAAGGTGGAGCCGCTCACACCCTTTGGACACCCAATGCTCAGCCATTCCGACGGGGTCGTCAGAATATACCGTTGACTGGTCCAGTTGTCCCTGTTTCAAGTTAACAACTTTGCCATCCTTGAAGTCTATAGCCGGGATAATCTCCACTTATAAGCTACCTTTCGTTGAAGGTGTCACATCGGACATGCGCGGGTCCGGTTCCGCCGCCATTCGAAGTGCTCGCCCGAAAGCCTTGAAAATGGTTTCAATCTGGTGGTGTGCGTTGTCGCCATTCAGGTTATCAATGTGCAAAGTCACCTTCGCATGATTCACAAATCCCTGAAAAAACTCGTGGAACAAGTCTACGTCGAAATCCCCAACCATCTGGCGAGCAAACTCGACGTTATAGATAAGACCGGGCCGGCCTGAAAAATCAATGACCACCCGGGACAAAGCTTCATCCAGCGGCACGTAGGCATGCCCGTAGCGTCTGATACCTTTCTTGTCCCCGATCGCCTCGTTCACCGCCTGGCCAAGTGTGATGCCGATATCTTCGACGGTATGATGGGCGTCGATCTCCAGATCACCGTCGGCTTTAATCGTGATGTCGAGCAACCCGTGCCGAGCCACCTGGTCCAGCATATGATCAAGAAATGGCAAACCCGTTTGAAATTCGCGCTCTCCACTGCCATCCAGGTTCACGGAGACCGAAATCTGCGTTTCCAGGGTATTCCTTTCTATCTCAGCGGTTCTCATAGAGTCCTCAGCGTCTTTGGTTAAGCCCTTAGCGTCTTTGGTTAAGCCCTTAGCGTCTTTATTCAAGCCCTTAGCGTCTTTATTCAAGCCCTTAGCGTCTTTATTTCAGCCCTCGGCGTTTTAGTCCGATCCCCAGCGTATTGTATCGATCCCCGGCGTGCTGAAAAAATTCTTCTGAGTGCTATCTGCACCCTCAATAAACCCTATCAAGCGCGAAACGCCGGATTATACGGTTCCTGCATGGCAGTACCAGCATCTTATTGACCATATCTATTGTGCGCATCGCAGCCACTATAAGGCGCTGCCATGGGGTAAATACCGATTCTTTGTATTCGACTTGATCCACTTGCGCAGATCGGCGTCCAGATCGCCTCGCTCCTTCAATATCTTGACTAACGAGATCACAGGCGACTTGTTCCCAGCCTCCCAGCCCGAGACCTGCTCTTCCACCAGCGTAAATAGCCGAACAAGAGAAATAGCCGTATCGGAATCCAGCGCCCGCGCGGCCTCCCAGGCGGTGGGTCCCGCTGTCATGACCCAGTTTTCATTGGCCAATTCAGCGGCATCCAGCATGCTGGCATCCACGGCACCCGAAAGCCCGTTCGCCAACAGGAGGAAACGATCCAAAAGCGCAGCGTTCACTACCCTGGATTCAGCATCCCCGCCGGGTTTCCACACACCAATACTCATACATAAAATCCATGCTCTACAGGAATACCTATTATCGACGACTCTTCTGCCAGTCGCCAGCGGTGTATCATAGAGCCACGCACAGCGGAGACAAACTAATGCCTCAATTCCCTATGACCGACTCGAGACGAAAGGCCCTTGAACGCTTTCCGAATTACGCCGTAGCGATCTCTCCCTACGAAGGCACCGTGACAGTAATAGCCGGAGACACGGTAATCGCCAAAACCAAAGCGGCTTTACTCATCCAAGAGACCCGGCACGAAGATGTCTACTACCTGCCAAGGGAAGATGTTGACCTGGATTTATTGACCGCTACAGACCAATCGACCTATTGCCCTTTTAAAGGTCACGCTTCGTACTGGAGCTATACAGACGACAGCAACTTTGAAAATTTCGTATGGGGCTACGCAGAACCTTATGAGCAGGTTAAAAGGCTCGCGGGTTACATGTCTTTTTACACTCATAAAGTTGTCCAGATTATCGACTGAAAGTATCGTCATTTTAGATTTCCTGCAAAAGAAACGGGTTAGTGGGTTAGAATAATTGCATTGCGGGTGTAGCTCAGTTGGTAGAGTTCTAGCTTCCCAAGCTAGTTGTCGCGAGTTCGAATCTCGTCGCCCGCTCCAATTCATTTCCCTATTACCTTCTAACCCGTCTCCAACACCCTAAACCATCTCCAACATCTGGCTTCAAACAGAGTGTCTTTGGACGTCGCAACAAAAACACTAGCTTGTACCCATTCGGAAATCCGAGAAAGGAGCCCATCTCGCTCAAAAAACCGACCCAACGTAGATGTTCCCTTTAAAAAGTCAGGGAGCCAGAAGGAGGAGGATGACGCCGCTGATTAGGACGGCCATACCCAGAAGCTCCATTTTTTTTGGGCGTTCTTTAAAATAGAGAATCGATATTGCCAGCGTCAGTACGAATTCAACCTGGCCGAGGGTTTTGACATAGGCCGCCCGTTCCAGGGTGAACGCGGTAAACCAGCCGGCGGATCCAACCACACTGGTGGCACCGACAAACATGCTCGTCTTCCACTCTCTGAAAATGATCCTAAGTTCGGCAGCATTTTGTACCACCAGCATCACAAGGCACATCAATGTCTGCACAAGAATCATGTATGCCAGGGTCAACGCTGCTGTGAACATCGCATCATCCACAGCAAAAGACAGACTTGCCTGACGGATCAGCAGCGATGTCAGCGAGAAAGCCAAACCAGCCCCTAAGCCATAGAGCGATGATAGATTCCAAAGGTCGCTGATCCTTCCAGATTTAGAAACCGTAATCAGCACAAGTCCAACAACACAAGCCAACATCGCCATCCACCCGAGTCCGGACACCAGTTCCCCAAAAATCGTTAACCCAATCACAGCTGTGATGAGAATTTCAGTCCTGATATAGCAGCTACCAACTACAAAGTTCCGCAGGGTAAACAAACGAATGAGCAGAATGGTCGCAACAATCTGTAGGAACCCGGCAGCGATACCGTAGGTAATAAACAGTGTGTTTGGCTTTGGAATAGAAGCGTCTCTATCGACCAGCAACCAACCGAGATACATTGCAACGAAAGGTAACCCAAACAGATAACGGACCAGCGTTGCCCCGAGCGGCGATATATCCACTACCAGGGACTTCTGGGCGGCTGTACGAACAGCCTGCATGGTCGCCGCCAGCAGTGACCAGAAAACCCAACTCTCAAGCATTAGCTGGCGACCAACAAAAAAGGCTGCGAATTGCAGCCTTTTCCCTGAACAAGCTTTGCCTTACAACGCAGCAAGAATCGCCTCGGCTGAGCTCACTTCAAAAGCACCACCCTGCTCAAGGTTCAAAGCTGTGATCTTTCCGTCTTCGGCTATCAGCGAATAGCGGGTTGAACGAGTACCAAGCCCAAAGCCTGAACCATCCATCACCGTGCCCATCGCATTCGTGAAGTCACCATTACCGTCGCCAACCATCATAATTTCTTCGGCATTCTGGCCTTTGCCCCAGGCATCCATTACAAAGGCATCATTGACTGATACGCATACAATGGCATCAACACCCGCAGCCTTGATTTTGTCAGCATTAGCCACATAGCCAGGCAGATGAGCTGCACTACAAGTCGGAGTGAAGGCGCCTGGAACGGCAAATAGAACAACTTTCTTGCCGGCAAATAATTCCGCCGTAGTAATTTTTTGGGGACCCTTATCACCCATAATATTCATGGTGGCTTCTGGTATTGAATCGCCTACTTGAACGCCCATTTTGTAGCTCCTACTGGTAAATTTTGTGAAGTTTTTGGACCGCCAAGTCTCTCTTTTCGCAGCAGAATGTGCAAGCGTACAAAAGGAAATTTGATCCTGACCGAGCTAATCCAGCGCGCTGCCGACCGCGGCACCCATGTATCGGGTTTCACCAGCCACCTGTTGCAGTTTCATTTTTTGGATCCGCCAGCCGGTGCCGGGAATAAAAACAGCTTCATCAAAGTAAGTGCCGAGGAAAAGCCAGACTTTTTCATCCTTTTGCTCATGCCATGCTTGGAGGTAACTTTCCATGGAGGCCATGCCCGCCAAAACCTTACACTCAGCGTCCAGCTCCAACGACTTAATTTCAACCAACTGCGTCCCAATCAGATGTTGCGTAGGACCCAACTCACCCAAAGCACCCACCACCAGATCTACCCAGGCGTCCGGACCCACTTGCGGTTCACGATCAGGCCCGGCGTCCAACTGTGCATCTGCCGTGAAGATCCGATGATAAATTGCTCTGCCTTCGGCAATCGACTCCGGGGTCGCAATACCAATCTGGTCTGTTGCTTTCGCATACCAGCGCCTAAGGTACTCGACCTCCTGAATGGCCTGTGTTTTAGCGGCGGTTTCATGACAGCTCATTGCATATCCTCTGTTAACAAACACTATGCCAGTCAATAAAAGGCTGACAAATAACACCTTTGATAATGCGGTTTTCTTTAACCGGCGGTTTAGCATCACTACACTCCTATTTTCTGTATCATGCCTACCTTCTAATCGGCAGGAATTACTCACATCAACAACGAACTTACACGAAACTGGATTCTATTGCTTGCCGCTTCGACCGGCGTGATTTGCAGTTCAATCGTTCTGCCATTTTACTCTCTGGGCGCACTGGTTGTGCCAATCACTGAAGAATTTGGCTGGTCGCGAGCAGAATTCCAACTCGCTCTCCTGTTCAGCACCGGTACCGGGGTCATTACTGCGCCCCTGGTCGGCATTGTTATTGACAGACTCGGCGCACGAGTAGTTGCCCTGTCAGGTCTGGTGGGACTCAGTTGCGCGCTCGTGCTCGCAGCCTTCCAGAACGGTCAACTCTGGGTTCTTTATTTCGTCTATACAGCGATGGCCTTCCTTGGTGCCGGCACCATCCCGGTCACCTGGACCCGGGCAATCACCAGCATTTTCGTCGCTCAAAGAGGGCTTGCGCTGGGTATTATGCTCAGTGGTACCGGTATCTGCGCTATCACCATTCCGCAACTCACTGTGTGGCTGACCTCTGAATATGGATGGCGAACGGCTTATCTTGGACTCGCGGCACTACCGATACTATTGGCTGGCCCATTGGTTTATTTCTTTTTCAAACCAACAACAAATGTTGAGGAAGGCAGTGAAGCAGCCATAGCTTCGGAGCAAGGCATGACATTTTCTGAAGCAATACGGAGTTACCGTTTCTGGGTGTTGCTGATGTCCATCTTTCTGGTCTACATCGCTATGTCAGGCATGGTGCCTAACCTTATTCCTGCCCTGCAGGACCAGGGCATTCCCGCCCAAAAGGCAGCCACCGCCATCAGTATTTTTGGCATAGCGGTTATCGCCGGCCGACTCGTCGTCGGATACCTGGTGGATAAACTCTGGGCACCAGGTGTAGCTGCTGTTGCTATATCTCTACCGGTCATTGGCAGTCTGATGCTAGTCGGCGCGCCCGGGTTTTTTATCGCCTGTGTCGCAGCAGCGTTTCTGGGCTTTGCAGCGGGTGCTGAACTCGACCTTATGGCATTCCTGGCAGCAAAATACTTTGGGCTACTACACTACGCCAAAATCTACGCGGTTCTCTACGCCGCGCTGGCTCTGGCGAGCGGCGTTGCACCGATGATATTCGCCACAATTTTTGATGTTACCGGAAGCTACAACATTGGCTTTCTGTTCGGCGCTGGTTTTTTCGCCGCAGGGGCACTCATGATGCTGACACTGGGTAAGTATCCGGCTCCCGCTTATGATGCCGGCACAAGCGATCTCTAACCGACAACGATCATATTTCCTGAATCGAGACCTGAAGCCTTGCATCCTTCCTGATAGGTCTGCAATACCGACTTTGCATCGACAATCCCCAGAATGCTGCCGCCTTCGTCAATATTTACATTGCATCCATAGATCGAAAACCAGACTTCTGTGTCCTCGGTATTGTCCTCCGAGACCAACAATGTATGAATCGAATGTGCAGGCTCATAAAGGTAGGATCCGGCACGATTCACCTGGTCGGGATATTCTTTGTAGTACCAGCTACCCGAATGAGTCACCGCAAAAACTGGACCCGTATGGTAATGCGTCTGGACTTTGTAACCAGCCGGCCACAGTGTCTTCACCACCCAAAGGCCCAGATTCAGGTCTACGTGCAACACCTTCACTTTCGAACCATCTTCTGATTCTAGCCAGGGCAAATCATTCTGGCCAATATGTAGCGCCTCACTGGCATCGTCCATTGGAATAGTGAATCCACCCTGGATGCCCGCCCCCATATCTTTTACTTCTGACATAGCTTGCCCTCATGGTTTTTCATCAGCCTACCAGCTATCTCACTCCCTGGGCTACAATCTTCAAATAAGAGGAAATCAAATGATTACACTGGTTACGTTACCACCCGCATTTGGGCTCAGGAATGTCAGCCCATTCTGCCTGAAGATCGAAATGGCATTGACGCACCTTGGCCTGAAATTTGACCACGAAACCGAGCAGGACCCCAGAAAAGCACCGAAAGGAAAATTGCCCTACCTTATTATCGATGGTGAAAAAATTTCAGATTCCGAGCTGATCTTCGAGCGACTGAACACCATGACCCAGGGTAAACTCTATGCCGGATTAACACCGGAAGAAAAGGCAACCGGCGTTGCGTTCTCGCGCCTGGCTGAAGACCACCTCTACTGGATGGGCGTCGCTAGCCGCTGGTTAGACGACAAGTGGTACCCCAATATTGTTGACGGCTTTTTCGGATTTGTCCCTGGACTGCTTCGCGGCTTCGCTTCTAACGGTGCTCGCAAGGCTGTAGCAAAAACCTACGACCTGCATGGCCTGGGTCGTCACACTTTCGAAGAGCAAAAAGGGTTCGCCAAACGAGACCTGGAAGCTATAGCGGACATAGTTGGTACAAAAAACTACATCGTCGGGGGGCGCCTTACCGCTTTCGATTTTGTGATCGCGGGTATGCTGTCAGGTTTTATGGACAATAAACCTGCCACCTGGCTGGGCGATATCGCAAATGGGTATCCTGACCTCAGGGAATATCTGCAGCGGATCCAAACTGAAGTCGGTGTCTCAGGCAAATAGGATTACCCCGAACAACCTAACTCTGTGATAGCCTAACCCTTCAGTTTTTTACAGGACTATTGGTCGTTATGGATCTCTCTTTTGGTGCTGAGTACGACGAGTTTCGTGCAGAGGTAAAACAGTTCATCGCAGAAAAAAGCGATAAATCTCCAAAACAAGCCGGCGTAGGGAACTCTGAGGCAATCGCCTGGCAAAAAACCCTCATCAATAACGGCTATGCAGCACGCACTATCCCAACAGAGTACGGTGGGTTCGGCGCTGAACCTGACATCATCGAATCCCGAATCATTGCGGAAGAATTCTCCAACGCCCAGCTCAGCACCGGACTTGGGGGCCAGGGAATCTCGATGCTGACCCCGGTGCTCCTGGAAATGGGCACAGAGGAACAGAAACAACAGTTCATTAAACCAACCATCCACGGCGAACTCATCTGGTGCCAGGGTTATTCTGAGCCCGGCGCGGGAAGTGACCTGGCCAGCCTAACTACCAAGGCAGAACTTGATGGCGATGAATGGGTCATCAATGGACAAAAAATATGGACCAGTACCGCGCATTTAGCAGACTGGATATTTTGCCTGGTAAGAACCGAACCTGAAGCGCCCAAACATCAGGGGATTTCATTTCTACTGTTCAGGATGGACACACCCGGCATCGAGATTCGACCGCTGGTTGATATGACGGGGGAAGCTAATTTCAACGAAGTGTTTTTCACTGATGTGCGAGTACCAAAAGACCAAATCGTTGGCCAACGCGGTCAGGGATGGCAGGTCGCCAATGCCATTCTGGGTCACGAGAGGGGTTCACTTGCACCACCTGATGCTGCCTTATCTCGCCTCAATGGCGTTATTAAACTTATGAATACCGAATCTGTTAACGGTGAGCGAATCATTGACAACCCGATCTTCAGGGATCGCCTAATGAAAATTCAAGGGCGCGTGCTTGCCATGAAATGCAATGACATGCGTCTGCTGTCAGCTCGTATTAATAAAGGCCAGGATGCAAAGCTGGCCGGCATGGTGGTCAAACTACTGGGAACTGAGCTTCGACATGAACTGGAATCACTCGCTATCGACGTGATGGGTGAAATAGGTATCGCCTATGGAGATAACCCGCACCTTCGGGGCAATGGTTCCTGGCAATATCAGTATATGTATTTCCTTGGACTGATCATCGGCGGCGGAACTTCCCAGATCCAGAAGAATATTATCAGCGAACGAGGGCTTGGTATGCCACGAGAACCAAACCCCGCCGCCAAAACAAACGCTTCCTAGGAGCCAATCAATGGAATTTGGATTATCTTCAGAACAAACACTCCTGCAGGATTCTGTAAACCGTTTTCTCGCAGAACAGATACCACTCGATGTAGTTCGAAAAATTGCCACCGATGACTCAAGCGATGCTCACTGTTGGAGCGGACTGACTGACCTTGGTATACCGGGATTACTGATTAGCGAAGCCAATGGCGGACTTGGGCTTTCAAACCTGGATGCTGCGGTTGTTTCTGAATTACTCGGCTATCATGTCACGCCGTCCCCATTTATCAGTTCTGCAGTGATTGCACCCGCGACGATGCAGGCTGCCGGCAGAGGCGAAGATTTACTGGGTTCAGTTGCGACCGGTGAAATTCGGATCGGAATTGCATTCGCAGAAGGCATCGCCGCCCGGAATAATGCTGGGCTGTCGGCCGACGGTGGCAAACTTTCAGGTAAATCGCTGTTCGCCCTGGATTCCCAGGCAAATTATTACCTGGTATCCACCAACGCCCAGGAGATTTACCTGGTCGATGCGAATGCGCAAGGACTGTCACGATCGAATCTAACGACAGTTGATCGAACAAGGTCCACCTGTGAGTTGACCTATGACAAGGTGGATGCCCTGCTGATCAGTGATGACCCTGAAGTGTTCAGGGTTGCTCTTGATGCTGGACTGGTTTCATTGAGCGCCGACACCCTGGGCGCTTCTCAGTGCGCTCTGGACCAGGCGGTTACCTATGCAGGACAACGCGAACAATTTAACAGGGTTATCGCATCGTTCCAGGCGGTGAAGCACATGTGTGCCGAGATGGCTGCCAGTCTGGAGCCTTGTCGGTCAATGGTTTGGTACGCCGCCCACGCTCTGGAAGAAATTCCGCAGGAATCAACAATGATGGCAAGCCACACCAAGGCACATCTTTCTGAGGTAGGGCAGTTTGTCACCCGGACGGCTACCGAAGTACACGGTGGCATGGGCTTTACTGATCTTGTTGGCCTGCACTATTGGTTTAAGCGAACGGGATTCAACCGACAGCTGCTGGGTTCACCGGAACTGCTGCGGGAACGGGCAGCGCGTATTCAAGGCCTCGCTGCCTGATATCTGCCATCAGCAAAGAAACCCCATAATATCTTGCCAGGCCTGTTTGTCCTGGATAAGAAACAGGTGCCCGCCTTCATACCAATTTAGCCGAGCGTTCCTGATGCCATCACAGAGCGCAGCCTGATTCTCCGCAGGCGCGATTCCATCATGTCGTCCGGCGCAGATAAGCGTTGGCAAATCGATTTCCCGCAACCGGTTTATCACGTCGTGTCCAGCCCTCGCCTCCAGTTGAAGCCGGGCACCCTTTCTATATTCATCAGTTAAGTGGTCCGCCAAAGCGCCGGCCAGAGAGTGGTCAATCAGTTTTTGCACCCGGTCGGGATTCGCCGCTTGCCAGGCTTCGTCCCTGCGCGAATCTGATACGGCCATCAGTTTCATTAGCCGTTCTACGGCTTCTATACCTTCAGGCAACTTATGAAACGGATAGCTGGGCAAACTGCCTCCCGGGGAAGTGCAGCAGAGCACCAATCGGCGAATACGATCAGGATGCCGCAAGGCCAGGTGTTGAGCGACCATACCGCCGAACGACACACCGATAACATCCACGGTGTCGTGATCAAGCGCGTCCAGCAGGTACGCGGCGTCATCTGCATATTGTTCCATGGTGTACGGGCCATTCGGTTTCCCGGATTGACCAAGCCCACGCTGATCGTAAGCGATAACGTGATGTCCTGAAGCCAACGGTCCATCCAGAACGCCAGGCTTCACTCGAAGATCACCACCCGTGCCACTGATGTACAGTACAGCCGAACCCTTGCCCCGTTCCTCGACGTAAAGCTCAAGATTCTTTGTTGTAACAAATCCCACTTAAGTCACCACTGCATGATCAGATAAAGCCGCGATTTCTTTGTCTCATGCCCAAAAGGCATTCTGGTCTTGATCAAGCTTTCAGCAATGCTTTCCAACGCAAGTGCTTTCAATGTACCTCCTCTGAATGCTTTGCTTCTCTCGGCTCTTTTTCCCCTACACTAATCTCCGGCAGATTGGTTCCGGCGACTGTCGATTTTTCCTCCTGATCACCACTTAAAATGAGATAACCCGACAATAAAACGATCGAAATCAGTGTGCCGATGAAATACTGCAGCCTGTCAGACTTTCTGAGCTTTTCAGTCATTTTTTGTACTTGCTTCGTAGTGGGCACTCGATATCCTACACCTCCCTGACTCGAAATAGCGAACCTGCCCGTGACTACCTATTCTCCGCTACCAGAACCCATGCGAGCACCAAAAGCCGCGAGCGAATCAACAAAAGCACTGCAACAATCTTTCAAACAAAAGCTGAACTTTGACGACAACCAAAGTTTCGAAGATGCGCGCAGGGGATTTATCGCGACTTTGGCACCCATGAGCATCGAGCACGACAAGGGCGGGCGACTGGTCTATGACCTGGAGGCATTGTCGTTCCTTGAAGAAGACGCACCGGATACCGTCAACCCCTCACTTTGGCGCATGTCCCAACTGAACGCTCAACATCACGGCCTGTATGAAGTCGTCGACGGCATCTACCAAATACGCTCGTTTGATATCGCGAACATGACCCTGATCAAAGGCAATACCGGATGGATCATCGTCGACCCGTTAACATCCAGCGAAACCTCGCGCGCGGGGCTTGAGCTAGCCAACAGGGAACTTGGTGAGCGCCCCGTGATTGCGATAATCCACACCCACAGCCACGCCGATCACTTCGCGGGTGTACTAGGAGTCATCACCGCCGAGCAGGCAGCCTCCGGCGAAGTACCCGTGATTGCACCCCGCGACTTCGTTGATGAATCCCTCGCTGAAAATATCCTTGCTGGAAACGTGATGGGTCGGCGCGCTACTTACATGTATGGCAATCTACTCAAACCATCACCCACCGGGTTCGTCTCTACCGGCCTCGGGGCTGCTCTATCTATGGGAACAACCGGTTTCGTCGTACCCAACGATACTGTCAAGGAGACCGGTGAGACCCGGACAATTGACGGTATTCAGATCGAGTTCCAAATGACCATGGGTACAGAGGCACCTGCCGAGATGGTGTTTTACTTTCCCCAGTTCAAAGCACTGTGCATGTCAGAAATAACGTCACATCACCTGCACAATGTTTACACGCCAAGGGGCGCCCAGGTCCGCGATGCCCTCGCCTGGGCAGATCAGATCAACGAATCCATTGACCTATTCGGTAGCAAGCTTGAAGTACAGTTCGCGAGCCACCACTGGCCTATCTGGGGCCAGCAATCTGTTAAGGACTACATGACGAAACAAAGGGATCTTTACAAATTTATTCATGACCAAACCCTAAGGCTCGCCAACCTGGGTTACAACAAAGAGGAAATCGCTGAACAACTTGAATTACCAGACTCACTGGGGCTTGAGTTCTATAACCGGGACTACTACGGCACTCTGTACGCCAATGCGAGAGCTGTTTACGTTAAGTACCTTGGATTTTTTGATGGCAATCCCTCGACGTTACATCCACTGCCTCCTGTCGAGGCGGCAGGGAACTATCTTCGCTACATGGGCGGCGTTGACGCCATAATGTTAAAAGCCAAGGAAGACTTTGAAGCAGGCAACTACCGTTGGGTAGTTGAAGTATTAAATCATGTCGTAATGGACGATCCCGATCAGGTTGAGGCAAGAGCTCTGCTTGCTGACACCCTTGAGCAATTGGGCTACCAGTCAGAATCAGGACCGTGGCGTAATTTTTACCTGTGCGGAGCCCTCGAACTTCGCGAGGGGCTACCGGCAGGCGCAACCTATGCTGCCAGTGCGGGCATGGCTGGTTCCATACCATTGGACAACTTGTACCAGATCATGGCGGTGAGGTTAAACGCAGATCGTGCCGATGGCATCACGCTGCAAATCAACCTGGCGTTTAGCGACAGTGAACACACGTTGCTCTCTATCAAGAACTCAGTGCTGAATACATTCTGTGGACACCAGTCCGGCGATGCCGCAGCGACGCTGAAAATCAGCCAACTCAACTTCAAGCTCCTGATAGCCGGGCAGAAAGATGCCGCTACCCTAATGACTGAAGGAGAACTGGAAATAGAAGGCGATGCGGGTGCTTTGCTACAATTGTCCGGACTGTTCGATCAATTCGAACGACGCTTTCCTATTGTTACTCCCAGAAAACCATGGCGCTAAGACTAGATTCACACCAGCACTTCTGGCGGTACAACGATGCCGATTATGGCTGGATGGACCACAGTATCCTTAAGCAGGATTATCTGCCTGCCTACCTGGACCCGTATCTTCGCGATCACGGGTTCCACGGCACTATCGCTGTGCAAGCTCGCCAGGTTGACAGAGAAACTGACTTCCTGCTGCAACTACAATCAGAAAACAGCTTCATCAAGGGAGTCGTCGGATGGACAGACCTTGAAGCTGAAAACCTGCAGCCAACCTTGTCACAGTACGAGGGAAAAGTATCCGGCTTTCGAGTCTCACTGAACGCAGATTCTGACGGTGACCGAATGCTGAGTGCATCCTTTCAGCGCGGCATCAGGATGTTAGCGGATTTTAACTTCACGCTGGACCTTCTGGTTCGACCGCAACATCTGAACGATTGCGCTCGACTGGCCGATCAATTTCCAGACCAGTCGTTCGTCATCGATCATCTCGCGAAACCCGATTATTCAGAAACCGGCTTCGAGAGTTGGGCCAGTGATATAAAAAGGCTCTCGGAAAGAAAGAACGTTTTTTGCAAGATCTCCGGCATGGTGACAGAACTACCACCGCAGGACCCTGACGCTGATGAACTGGTTATAGACCCATACCTGATATATCTTGACCAGGTATTAGAGCAATTTACACCACAGCGGCTGATGTTTGGTTCCGGCTGGCCAGTGTGCACACTAACTGCTACATTCGACGAGGTGTACGACATCATGAATTTATACATCGGGAAACTATCCACCCACGAGCAGGACCTGATCATGGGCGAATCAGCCGCGTTGTTCTACAACATCGAGCCTGTCTGACGGGACAAGATAGCAAGCGAAGCAATGCTGGTTTATCCTAAGCTGATGGTCGTTAATTTATCTTTTTAAACAGGAACTTCTTCAATGGCTGAATTTGGTGCGCTGATTTTTCCAACAGACTACGCGATGCACCCCGTCGAGCTGGCAAAAGCTATAGAGGAACGCGGTCTGGACTCGCTTTTCTTTCCTGAGCACACGCACATTCCTGCATCACGACGCTCCCCTTACCCTGCGGGCGGAGATCTACCGAAGGAGTACTCCCATACCTACGACCCTTTCGTCGCCTTCGGGGCCTGCGCGGCCGCAACGAAGCGTATCAAGCTGGGAACAGGTATCTGTCTGGTAGTAGAGCGCGATGTCCTCACGCTTGCGAAAGAGATCGCTTCTATTGATCGCATTTCCGGCGGCCGTTTCATACTTGGCATTGGTGCGGGCTGGAACGCAGAAGAAATGGAAAATCACGGGGTTGAATACAAGCATCGCTGGAAGGTGGTTCGTGAAAAAATTCTAGCGATGCGCGAAATCTGGACAAAAGAAGAAGCAGAGTTCCATGGTGAGTTTGTAGACTTCGACCCGATCTGGTCCAACCCAAAACCCATACAAGCTGGTGGACCTCCAGTTCTGATGGGGGCGACTTCAAAGTGGAGCTACGACCGTATCGCTGAGTACTGTGATGGCTGGTTACCCATCGCCGGACGTGAGGCGGATCATCTTCCGGAAATCGAAAAGGCGCTAATCAACCGAGGCAGAAAGCTTTCTGACATTACCGTGGCGATGTTCGGTGTACCGGCTGACGAAGCCTTTGTTGAGTCAAAGCTGGCCGAGGGATTCAATCACCTTGTATTTGGCCTTCCATCCGAGGGTGAAGAGATAGTAATGCCCTTGCTGGACCAGTATGCCGCCATAGCCGAAAAGATGCGGCATAACTGATGGCTACCAGCCTGCTCCTATTACTCGATGATATAGCGACCGTACTGGACGACGTCGCCGCCATGACCAAGGTCACCGCAGTCAGAACTGCCGGGGTTCTAGGTGATGATCTTGCCCTGAACGCGGAACAGGTGTCCGGCGTTCGCGCAGACCGAGAACTGCCTGTCGTGTGGGCCGTTTTTAAGGGATCTGCACGCAACAAATTGATCCTTGTCCCATCAGCTCTCGTGCTTGCGGCAATCGCCCCCTGGATGATTACGCCTTTCCTGATGCTGGGTGGATGTTATCTTTGCTACGAGGGATTCGAGAAGATCGCCTCTGTTTTTTTTCACCCCGAGGAACGGCTGGCTGAGAAAACCAAAGTCGTGTCTGCCCGACGCGACCCCAAAGTTGACATGGTCGCTTTCGAAAAAGAAAAAATAAAAGGGGCTATTCGAACGGACTTCGTTCTTTCCGCTGAGATCATCGTCATAGCGCTGGGCACTGTGCAGGGTGCAGCTTTGATCACACAGACGTTAACCGTTATCACTATCGCGGCATTAATGACCATCGGCGTCTACGGTTTAGTAGCGGGGATTGTGAGGCTCGACGACCTTGGCCTGCACCTACTAAATTCCGGTGGAGAGTCCAGCTCAAAAAAATGGATCGGAAAACAAATCCTTGCTTTCGCGCCCGTCCTCATGAAAGGGCTTACCATTGTAGGTACCGCAGCAATGTTTCTGGTGGGTGGTGGTATCTTTGCGCATAGTATTCCAGAGATACTCGCGCTGTTCGAACTCATCCTGCAGCC
>JABGVY010000133.1 GCA_018645845.1 Gammaproteobacteria bacterium
CACCATGAAGCCCGGTTCAAGTTCACCACCCATGCTGTATCGCTGGGTAATTGACCAGGACAAGGGCACCGTTACCGAAACCCAACTTGATGACCGTGTCGTCGATTTCAGCCGGGTTTGCGATACGGTGGTTGGCCTGAAAAACCGCTACGGTTACACCGCTGCATTTTCTCCTAAGGGTCCTTTCGCTGAAGGCTTTGTGAAATACGATCTTGTTAAAGGCAGTTCACAGTTCCACGACCTGGACGGCGGCCAGGGCAGCGAACCCGTGTTCGTTAAAGACCCTGCCGGATCGTCAGAAGACGACGGCTGGGTTCTGAGCTATGTTCACCAGCCTGCAACCGACACCAGTGAAATCGTCATCGTTGATTCTCGCTCGTTCGACAAAGAGCCAATCGCAAGGATTCATATTCCCGCTCGTGTGCCGGCGGGTTTCCACGGCAACTGGGTTCCGGACGGGTATTAATCGTGTCTGACAATGCTGAGCAGGCGGAATTCTGGAATGGTCGAATGGGCACCGCATGGGTCAATGTGGAAGATTACATCGACCGCATGATGGCGCCGCTAACAGCGGTTGCTTTGGACGCTGTTAACGCCCAGCCTAGCGATCGTATTATTGATATCGGCTGCGGCTGCGGCACGACATCGCTTGCTTTGGGCGACAGCGGCGCTGAAGTGTGGGGTGTCGACATTTCAACGGCAATGATCGATCGCGCCAAAGAAAAAGACAACGCCGCCGGTAATGTGGCTTTCTCTGTTGCCGACGCGGCTAGCCAGGCCTACACCGCCGATCACTCGCTGGCGTTTTCCCGGTTCGGGGTGATGTTCTTTGATGACCCGGTCAAGGCGTTTGCCAACATCCGCAGCGCGCTGGTCCCAGGTGGAAGGTTGGTGTTTCTTTGCTGGCAACTACCCGCCGCCAACCCCTGGTTGTCTATTGCCGGTGCTGCTTTGCAACCGTTCCAACCTGACGACGCGCCGCCCCCGGACCCAGAAGCGCCAGGACCTTTCAGGTTCGGGGTGCCTGAATATACCCAAGACATTCTGACTAGCGCTGGCTTCACCAACATCAAACTAGAAGCTGTGGTGAAAGACCTTCATCTGGGCGACACTGTGGATGAAGTGATGAGGTTTCAGAGCAACATTGGTCCACTATCTGGATTGCTTGAAACCCTCGAGGAATCGCGCCATGCAGAGGCGATCGCCGCCGTGCGGAATGCGTTTGCAGCAAAAGCTGACAGCAATGGGATCAACCTTGAAGCATCCACCTGGCTGGTCACCGCCACTAACGGTTAGTTTGCAATAGCGCCATAGATAATGTTCTTGATCTGGCCACGGAAGTTAAACGTGGCCGAAGGCATTAACTGGGTCATGAAAATGACAAACATATCTTCAACGGGGTCTACCCAGAAGATGGTGGACGCAGCACCCCCCCAGTAGTAGTCACCGGCACCGATTGTGCCCGCTGCCACGTCGTCAAGCGTTGACGCAAATCCAAGCCCAAAGCCGACTCCGTCGTAAGCGGTTTCAGAAAAAGATCCCATTGCGATGGAACCAAGGTCTGTGCCGTTCGGCAAATGATTACGATGCATGAGCTTTAACGTACGGTCACCAATAATCCGCTGACCCTCTAATTGCCCACCGCCACGAAGCATTTCGCAGAACCGCCCATAGTCAGCCGTGGTGCTAGCCAGGCCACCGCCTCCGGAAGGGAACCGATTTGGATTTGCATAAAGGCTGTTCATCGGGTCATCAAGCAACTTGAGTGTTTTGTCTGCCCGACGCCCGTAGTTCGCGGCGAGCCGATCAAGCTTGTTCTCTGGCACGACAAAGGACGTATCATTCATGCCTAGCGGATCAAACATCCGTTCCTGCAGGAACTGCCCGAAGGGTACCCCGGATATGAATTCCACCAGGCAACCGCAAACATCTGTTGCCAGCGAGTAACACCACTGGGTACCTGGATCGTAGCGGAGCGGAACCGTTGACAGTTTTTGTGCGAACGATTCAATGGTTTCACCGGCATCCCGATTAACTCCCAGCTTGTCGTAAAACTTATCAACGGGATGCTCCGAGGGAAAAAGGCCAGTGCCATAGGTGAGCCCGGAGGTGTGAGACAGTACGTGGCGCATCGTCATTGGTGATGCTGGCTCACGGGTTACCATGTCATCCCCTTCGCCCGAAACCCACACTTGCTGACCCTTCCACGTTGGAATAAACCGCGATACCGGATCATTCAGCTGGAACCGACCTTCCTCGAATAACATCATCAGGGCAACCGATGTGATCGGCTTGGTCATAGAATAGATTCGGAAGATCGTGTCTTCCTGCACGGGCTTGCCGCGTTCTATGTCCATCTGTCCAAAGGATTTGAAATATGCCGGCACACCACCGCGAGACACCATCACCTGACAACCCGCAATTTTTCCTGGCGTGATGTAGTTTTCCATCAGGTGACGACTAATGGTTTCTAGTCTGTTTGCATCTAGCCCTGCTTTTTCTGCATTAACTTCCATCAACTTGACCTAATGTGTTCAGTGATAAGCAGTCTAAGGTAAGACTGCTGATGAATTCAGCTAAAATTCAGCACAAAAATACTACTTATTGGTACTATTAGGCTATGTGTACTATTGGGCTATAGCCTGAACAAATGAGACTTTTCCGTTAAGAAAAACAATGCCCAAACCTTCTTGCAAGATAAATCGCCCCCGGTATCGACAGCAGCCCTTTAAACTGCGATTTTACCCACCCGCAAATTCCAACGTCGCATCAATCTGAAAGCTACTATGATCACCACAAAACGTCCTGGACGCTGGATAAAAAGGTTAGGATTGTTCACCGTTAGCGTTCTTGTCATCTCCTCACTGACATTCACTAATCGTGCCTACGTCATCGAAAATATCGTTTCGCTGTTGCTGGACCGTGAAATCATTATTGGCGATATCGTTGATATAGAAACCGGCAATTTGTTCAGCGCCACCTTGCGTGATGTCTATATGGATCACTCTGATGCTCGTTTTCAAGCAGAGGCCGTGTTCATCGAGATAAACATCAAACAGTGGCTTGCCAGCGACGAAATTAACCTGAACCAACTGCTGATCAGTAATGCCGAACTTCACATCAAGGACATCGAGGTAGAAGACCAGGAGGAAGACGCAGAAACCAGAAGCGACCTGATACCCAAAGAATTCGCGTTTCTAAATATAAAGCTCAGCTATTCAGATGAAGATCAAGACTGGCTAGCCCAAGTAGCGTCTTGCACAGGGAAAGGGCAATCAAATAGTAGTATTGCGGACTTGACCTGCAGCGGCGAACTCAACGGCACACCCTTCAACATCAGGGGAAATTATGGCCTACCGGATATCGAACAAACCACGGAGCCGTTGGATATTTCCGTCGACTGGGACGATTTTTCACTGACAGCGAAGGGCAAGTTGAATTCCCCGGTTGATTTAGCTGGCGC
>JABGVY010000282.1 GCA_018645845.1 Gammaproteobacteria bacterium
TAACAGGTTTTTCATGCCTCCGGTCAAAACGGTGGTTGCCATGTTAAGGGTCTCTTTACTCCAGATTGTTTCCCCGCTCTGCGTGTAGCCAATCAATCCCTGATAAAACAGAGCCAGTTCTGCTGCCGACATAATACCTCCACCGCCTGGAACAGGTACTTTTCGAGTTTCAGTATTGTTGAACCCGAGCAACGCTTCCTCTGTCACTTCCGTTGCTGGCGGTTCAGCGAGACCAAGGTTTGCGTAATCTTCGCTGGTCATCGGTTTGCCAACGTGACTGATTTCGGCAATACGGTGATGTTGATCTTCAGGACAGCCAAGATACAGGTCTGGTAGGTTTAACGGTTCGGCGATGTGCTTGCGAACAAAATCACTAAAAGATTCTCCACTAAGCCGCTCAATAATTTCTGCAATAACCCACATGGAGGAGGTCGCGTGATATTCAAACTGGCTTCCCGGTGACCAGTTTAACCTCCAATCAGAGAATCGCTGGTATCTGAGTGCTTTGTCATTCCAATCTGTTGGCCTAAAGGGTGCGTGCGGGAATCCAGCGGTATGCGTAAATAGTTGTTCGATTCGAATGTCCTGTTTGTCGTTGGGAGCAAATTCAGGGATCAGGTCAGAGACTTTTTGACGAACGTCTAACTTACCATCCTGGATGAGCAGCCAACCGGCGGCTGACGTTATCGCTTTGGTAGACGAAAACACGCAGTACAGTGAATCGTTAGTTGCAGACCCGAAAGTTTCGAAAGCAACGAGTTTTCCGTTTCTTGCAATGGCAATTTGCGCAGACGGCAATAGCCCTTCATTGACTTCTTTTTTTACCCGAAGCAAAAGTTCATCGATTTTTTCCTGACTAACACCAGCATCAGCCGGGTTCATGTTAAAGCTGTCGTCTTGCATATTTTTTCCCTTTGTGGAATCTGGAATCATACAGGCAATGCATAGCATTCGTCCTTAACCGCCAGCCAGGAAGCCCTTATCTCAGGGACATTTTGCCAGCGTCATTCAGTACGTTGCGGCTGGAGCGACCCCTAGGGTTGCGGCGACTTGCTCTGGATTAGCATTAAATAGTAAGAATCAAGGTTCCAAATCGAATTTTAACCGCTGTATAGTTGATCACGATCGCGGGGATGCCACAATTAAAGCGTTACGATCAGGCGCGTTATTGCAGAGCCTGGTAAGGCGGAAGTCCGGTGATACCACGGGTATTTTGGGCACCTTGGATGTTTTTTTAACCTGTCAGGAGACAGAAATGACCTACGCTGGTGAGCGCCTTATCAATGATGCTGACAGCCATCTTATGGAGCTACCTGATTTTCTGACCGCGCACGCTGATGCCAGTATCCGCGAGCAGCTACCGAGTTTGATGGATGCATTGACCGGGCAGTTTGATCCGCAGACTTATGCCGGGGTTGCCGGTCATGCGCCGGAGGTTGTCGAACAGCTAGTGGCTCTGGGAGATAACCTAACCAAAGGGCCAAAGTGGCACGATGCGCTCGGTGCTTTTAACACCGCGGAGAGAACGCAGGCACTTGATTTGCTTGGGTTTCAAAGACAGGTGGTGTTTTCTTCTTTCTGTGCGAGGTTGATCTTCGACGCCGTGAATGATGATGTCGCCTATGGTGCGGCAGCTGCCCACAATCGAGCGATGGCAAGTTTCTGTCATGCCGAGAATAGGTTGATTGGGGTTGCCATGGTCCCCTTGCAGGACGTAAAACGAGCGGTCGCCGAAATAGAGCGGGTGAAAACACTTGGGCTTGGCGCGGTCTGGATCCCAGCGGATGCACCGGGTGGGCGTTCTCCGGGTCATCCGGCACACGATGCAATCTGGTCAAGATTAGCTGAAATGGGTTTACCATTTATCCTTCATGTAGGAAGTGCTCCATTGACGATTGACGATGCCTGGATGAATGATGGAAAACCCGGCACTGTATCTGCACGGGGTGGTGCAGAAGTCATCGGTAGTAAAGATTTGACATCAATTCACTTCGCTACCAATCGTTTTGTTTCGACCCTGATACTTGATGGTGTGCTAGAAGCATACCCGGGATTGAGGGGCGGGGTGATTGAGATCGGCGCCGGTTGGGTTCCGGACATGATTCGCCGGCTCGATCATGCCGTGAAAATCTGGTCCCGTTCGGAACCTCAACTGCAAAAAATGACAAGGCTGCCATCAGAACAAATATCTCAGCAGATGCGTTTTACGCCTTACCCATTTGAGGATGTCGCTCAGCTGGTTTCAGAATCCAATTCGGAGCTTTATCTTTTCTCTTCCGATTATCCTCACGCGGAGGGGGGCAGAGACCCCTTAGGGCGATTCTCAAAAACTACAGAACGACTTACCAGCATTGAAAAGGAGCAATTTTTTGAAACTAACTTTCGGTGTCTGTATCCGTCGGGCTAGTGAGTTGGGTCATAATTTCGTCTTCGGTCCAACCGACAAGTTTTAACTGTGACGGATTTAACACCGGCGTAGGCGGGCGAGCATATTTAGAGGGGTCAACAGATACCAGGTCGGGGAATTTATCTGCGTTGACGAAAACATCACTCCAATTGGTTGTTGATGTCACGTTTTCAACAGCTGTTTTGCGGCGAGCAATAACCGTTGGATTAGATTTAGATCGTGGCATCATGCAAATCAGGCTGATTGCGCGCACCAATTCTTTCTCATTAGGATGTTTGGCGGCCGTATTGGTAGGCGGGCTGCTGCAGTGAATTGTCCTAGAATCCCAAAGCATCAGGTCGCCTGCCTCCATGTGGCAGGTAATAGGTTCCATATCAGCCAGGAGCGGATCGTTTTTTGGGAATCTAAAATGATCAATGCTCTTATCTATCCGGGCGAGCCTATCGCTATAAAGCTCCGGTATTTTTTCGTGGAAGTGGTGACTGCCCGGAATGACGACGTTACCGCCAGTCTCTTCGGAAGTTGGGAGTAGGTTGACTAGTCCCTGAACACAGTGCATCCCTGGCCTGCCGATGGGGTGCTGATCGATATGCAGCCAGCTACCACCGAGCCCCGTTTTCCAATCAGGGTTTCGGCTCCAGGGCCGCCATATACTAACGCCATCGAAGCTAACCAGCAGGTCCTCGGTTTCCCAGACTGCAGCGAAAGCTGTTTTTACAGCGGGAATATTCCTGATGTACCATTGTGCTTCCGAGTGGCCGATTCCGTGACCGGGTAGAATCCCACCATGCACCGCAGTGGGCCAGCGATCGTCATCCCACGTGTCGGGATCCCCTCGATCAATGCCCGTCTTGAGCGCTTCGAGATAAGACCACAACTTATCCATTGCCGTTGATGCTTCTGTCTTGGTCAGCGCATTGGCAATGATGACGTAGCCATGTTCTTTCAGATACTCAACAGCGGCCGCATCGGAGGGGCGAAAGCGAGGAGTATGGGTATAAGTGATTTGTAGTTCAGTTGAGTCCTGCATATTGTTTTTGACAGTTCCAGGTTATGAAGCAGTATAGAATGAATGTTGGCAAAGTACACAACCTGCCTTTGAATCGCTTTGAATTCATGGTGCAATTTTTTTGCCACTTACGTTATGCTGATTTTTCTTGGATTACTCTGAGTGACTGTGATGAGCGATGCGGTAGAACCAAAACCAGAAAAAACTTCAGGTATTGGACGTCTTGTCGTCCTCCTATACGGTGTCACTTCCTATTTCATAGGGGTGATCGGGCTCGTTGCAATCATCGGTTTGGCGAGCGGTTTGATGCCCTTAGCCTATCTTGCTTCAACGAAAGCTACCTCGCCGGTAATTGTCAATTTTTTGCTGGTCGCAATCTGGGGTCTAGTGCATTCCGGCATGGCGCGAGATTCATTTAAAGTGCTGATCACTCGTTTCATTCCAGAGCCTGCTGAGAGGCCGACCTATGTTCTGATCGCAGGCGTTACGTCGGTATTAATGGTTGGGTTATGGCAAGAAGTCGTGGGCGTTATTTGGTCCGCTGCGGACCCAATCCTGGTGATCTTTCTGTGGGTTATGTTCTGTTTTGGCTGGTTATACCTACTGGTCGCGACTTTTGCGATAAACCACTTTGACTTGTTTGGCTTGCGGCAGGTATACCTGCATTTTCGTAACCAGCCCAGAGCACCACTGAGTTTTGTCAAAAGCGGTCTGTACAAGTTTTCCCGTCATCCAATACAAACGGGCGTTTTGATTGGTGTGTGGTTCATTCCCACGATGACGGCCACGCACTTGATTTTGTCCATCGGTTTCACCGTGTACATCTTCATTGGGCTGTGGTTCGAAGAGAAGGATTTAATTAGGGATATTGGCGAGCCCTACGAGCAATATCGTAAACAGGCCGGAATGTTCTTGCCGAAATTTTTCAGCTAAAGCTCTTGATGCGTAGCCATTCGTTTATGGCCGTTCGTGTACAGCTATTCATGTAGAGCCCGTTTTGTTCACGTCGAGGCTTCTTTCTGCTGCGCTTGAAATATAGTGCCGACCTTTGTGGGTGGTACCTGGCAAGGCCTGGGGTCATGTCGTGCCCATTTTGCTGCCTTGCCCCTAATCAACTCTTCTCCATGTGGAGACCTGCGAACTAAATCGGTGTAGGCAAATGCGTCGGCGGCGGTATAGGTTTGTAATAACAAGGGCCGCCACTTTGTGGAATGGTTAGGATATGAGCCGTGTATCATGCGACAGTTGTGAATGGTCACAGTGCCTGCACCACCGGTTGGAAAAACAGCCTTGTCAGTGTCAACGCGTTTCAAATCCTGATCTTTAATATGGCCCGTCCAACGTTCACCGTTTTCGTCATATTGATCGAATAGTTCGCTGGCCTGACTCTTGGGGATAAACCCCATTTCGCCTTGTCCTTTCTCCACCGCCTCGAGGTAGACGCCGATCGTGATCAAGTCGTAATTAGTGTGCGGCCAAAATTGGATATCCTGATGCCACTTCACTTCCTCGCCACCCTGCGGGTACTTGAAATTCAGCTTACCGTGATGAAACTTGATATCTGGACCTAAAATTGACTCAGCTAGATCAACAATCTCGGAACTGGACGCAAATTCCCAATAAGCAGGATGTTGATCCACTGGGCTGTTTAATCGACGCAATCTTGGTGTGTCAGCTGAATGATCGGGTTCTACATCAAATTGTTTGTCGGAGGTTGGAACCTTGCGGCTAAGATCGACAAAGCTTTGCGT
This sequence comes from Gammaproteobacteria bacterium, assembly GCA_018645845.1. Lineage (GTDB taxonomy): Bacteria > Pseudomonadota > Gammaproteobacteria > Pseudomonadales > Azotimanducaceae > UBA9659. Next base: position 5,168 of record JABGVY010000282.1, read on the forward strand.
TACAGTATTCAATCGATCTAGCCAGGGTTTTGATACAAAGTTGTTCAGAACCAGATAACCCTCGGTTTTATAGTGATTGATTTGCTCTGCACTGAGTTTCTTTTGCATGGGTAGTGCCCAAGTGATTGTTTAAAGGATAACAATGAAAATGGCTAAGCGGAAATGGATTGTATGTCGTGCTGCGTAACTCGCGTAATTTTAAAGAGTGCATCGCAAAGAGTCCGTCGGAACGGACCAGATAATTTGAGGTGATACGATGACGAGTGACAGTGCTCAATACCGTATACAAACGTTTGCGCGGCAAGCCTGTTATGCTCGGCGGAGTCTCGGGGGTGTAGGAATCTAGCGTAGGACCCTCGAAGCAATGCGCTTAGTAGTATCGGACCTTGGCGATTATGGTCTGGCCCACTGGTCGCCAAAATTTAGTGATTCGCGCTCGCGGCAGAAATCCGCGACACTAGAGCAATCAGACGAAAGGGAATCAGATGTCCACACTCGCTAAGAAGTCCAGTCTGGTGTTCTATGGAATAGGGAGCATATCCCCTGCTATAACAGGGAACCTTTTAGGTGCCCCGATTTTCTTTTACTACAATAACGTGCTCGGTCTTGAAGCATGGCTGGTGAGCCTGGCGCTGGCTCTTGCGCTTGTCGTTGATGGGATTACTGACCCTTTGCTGGGTTATGCGTCGGACTATACTCGATCTCGATTTGGTCGCAGGCACCCCTATATTTACGCCAGTATTTTGCCCGGATCTATCTGCTACTTTTTCCTTATCATGGCTGACTTTGGATCGAGTCAGATCGCCTTGTTTTTCCAATTGCTGGTACTGATTGGATTGCTGAGACTGGCTTGGACCTTCTATCAGGTGCCCAGGGAAGCATTGGGCGCTGAGATATCCAAGGATTACACCCAGAGAACACAGCTCCATGGGATCAGTAGCTTCTTTGGATGGATTGGCGGTGCAGGGATCGCCTATGCAACTTCCGCCTATTTCCTGGGTGACTCCTATAGTAATGTCAGCGGTTATCATGAACTTGCGTACTGGGGGAGCGGATTGATACTGATTGCAGGAACCGTTTTTGCGTTGGGTACCCACAGGGAAATTCCAAACCTGGAACGGCCACAGGAACGCCCGCCGGTGACTGTGCACGGAATTGTTGAAGAGATCCTTGGCACTCTTAATCATAAATCCTGGCTGATGCTGTTTTTTTCCGGGGTGGTTTTCAGTATTTTCATAGGCCTAACGAGTGGTCTGGGTTTTTACTTCAATAGCTACTTCTGGGACTGGAAACCATCAGATGTGGCGATATTTGCTATTATTGACCTAACGGCTGCGCTTGTTATTAGCGCAATGGCAGGCCCCTTGTCAGCGCGATTTGACAAAAAACGTCTGGCGATTGGCCTGTTTATTGTGGCAATTGGCGTTGGACCAATACTGCTTATACTGAGGCTTGCTGACCTATGGTGGGGGCTTAATATCCTGCCAGAGAATGGTGAAAAATATGGGGCGCTCTGGTGGGTCATGATGTTTCATTCCTTGATTGCGGCGAGCGTCGGTGTACTTGCATGGATTCTGGTAGCGTCCATGACAGCCGATGTTGTTGAAGATAGTCAGCGAAAGACCGGTAAACGGTCAGAAGGATTGTTCTTTGCCGGCCCACATCTCATTCAAAAAGCGATATCTGGTGTGGGTTTGATGATCAAGGGCTTGATCCTTACTTTGATTGGTTTCTCGGCGACAGCGTCAGAGGCTGAGAAGATAAGCTCTATGCAGGATCTGGCGGTTGTGATTGTCGTTCTAAGCCTCACGCTACCTATGATATCCCTTTACCTGCTTTCTCGTTATGAAATCAACCGTTCCCAACATGAATCAAATTTGGGGTTTCTCGGCTATAACGACACAGAAGAA